>JAQVEB010000030.1 GCA_028698105.1 Petrimonas sp.
ACAATCGTCTTTTCTACTTTGCCTAGTAAAGGATATTTCAATTCTTATTCTATCTTACAGTTACTTATAGCTTCATTTTCTTGAATGTTTTTTGTTGTTAATCGTTTCTTCAAATTACCGCCAACGTTTCGGGGCTTGGCGTCAGTGGCGGAAATTGAAGCGAAAAGTTTCAATTTAGCGACACAGTAAGCAAAAGCCAATTAATTGAATAAATTTAAGAAAAAAGTCAATATAATTGGCTTTTTGCGGAATAGAAAGCCGAAACTTCAAATTATCACTTATCCCGCCATTGCGCCAAACCCTTGTTAGCGGCTGTTATATTCATCGCAGAAAGTCATTTAATTTCTGTTTGATTGTCGCCTCGTCAAGTTTCGGATTTTTTATTATTCGCTTTTGTCTGTCGTGATTAAAGTCGGTGAAAGAAATTTCAACTAAGTTGATTTTGTGTTTCGGTAAAATTTCTCGTCTGCGTTCGTCATAAATTCTCCTTTGTTCTCCACGATGAACACCGCTGACTGTCATTCGGTTTGGTTTGTCAAAGAAGTTTACGCTTTCTGTATGTTGTCTTTCACGATACTCAACAACTAGATTTAGTTCTTCATAGAAACTGTCAACAGGAAGCTTAGCTGCAACACCTTTTGAGTTTGGGTCGCCAAGCAAAAAATCAAACTTGTGCTGTCGTGAAGAAGTTAAACCTAAAACCTTGTCACAAAGGTCAAGCACATAATGTTCGTCTTTGTCAGAAGTTGTAGTTGTCTGTGAAGTTGGTTTGGTTGAAACTTTTATTGCTTTATCTGCTGTTTGTCCTGAAAGCGAAACAGTCGTTCCGTTACGATTAAACAAGTTTGCGTAATTATTTGTCCTCCGGTGAATTTGATACGCAGTAATTTTTGAGCGGTCCTTTTTCTGATACCAATTATTTTTATTCAAATCGTCAGCGATTTGTTGAGTGGTCATTGGTCGTTCAGTTTGCCGTAAAAGTTTTTCTATTGCTTCGTGTAGTGTCATTTATAGTCTAAGTCTTTTCGTTTTCTGTTGGTCGGTTGATTTTAGTACGGTCGCCCAATAATAGCCGCTAACTCATAAATATATGCACTGCTATTGCATATATCCGCCTTATTTGGTGTATATCATGCAATAATTTCCCAAAAATAACTATTTCTTACCACAAAAGCAATAATCGTTATGTTTTTTATCCTCTGGCTTGGAAAGCCTGATTTGCATAACCGTAGGTCGCCGATCTACGGCATACATCCTCAGGGAGGTTACTCGGGGTGTCGCTCGAAGCGACGCCCTGAGTAAGGCGTCCGGAATAAAAATAACATGCCGCAGCCAGCCAATTTCATTACCTCTGTTCAATCGTTGCTCGGTGAAGAAACGAACTCGTTTCTCGTGTACTGTGGCCGGAGTGGAGGTTTTACCTGAAAGCCTGTTCATTTTGCCTATGATGCAGCTACCGGGCTTACGCTTACTTGCCCGCCAATAGCTTTCAATACTTTCATAATAGTTGAAAATTGAGGTTTAGCCCCTTCGGATAACGCTTTATACAGGCTTGGCCTGCTTGAGCCCGATTTTTCAGCAATCCTGGTCATCCCGATTGCTTTTGCTACGTTTCCGATGGCCACAACTAAGTCGTCTTCGTTTCCTTGTTCTAAAACCTCATTCAGGTATTCGGCAATCATTTCGTTGCTATCCAAATAATCCGCTATATCAAATTTTGTTGTTTTCATTTTCAGCCTTTCTAAACCATTCGTCGAATTCTGCTGTTTTTTCAATAAAGAACATATTAAAATGTATTCATTTGAATACAAATATACGTATATTTTTTTAACTGCAGTCTTTTGTTGTGTTTTTTAAAATACCGCACATCACAGTTGGCGGTTGCAAATATATTCGTCATTTTTGTTGCTAAAACAATTAAACTTTCCCGATAAACCTTTTATCTTTGTTGAAATAATACGTCCGGTTACTCAGGGTGTCGCTCGAAGCGACGCCCTGAGTGATCGCCCAGAATAAAATAACATGCCGCTGCCAGCCAATTTCATTACCTCTGTTCAACCGTTGCTCGGTGAAGAAACGGAAACGTTTCTTGCTGTGTTGGCAGAAGACGCGCCGGTAAGTATTCGGTTGAACCCGGCGAAAGGGCGCCGCAACCCTATGAAGTTTTCGGAGTCCGTGGAGCGTGTACCGTGGTCGCAATGGGGTTATTACCTGGCGGATCGCCCTGCCTTCACTTTCGACCCGTTGTTCCACGCCGGCTATTATTACGTGCAGGAAGCCTCGTCCATGTTTGTGGAACATGCCGTGCGGCAGTTGGTAACTGAACCGGTGGTATGTCTGGACGTGTCCGCCGCGCCGGGTGGAAAATCGGTTGGATTGTTATCGGCGTTGCCCGAAGGTAGTCTGTTGGTCAGTAACGAAATCATCCGTCCGCGGGCGAATGTGTTGGCGGAAACGATGACGAAATTCGGCAACCCAAACAGCATCGTAACCAACAACGCGCCGAAAGATTTTGCCGCTTTCCCGCACTTTTTCGATCTCATCCTGGTGGATGCGCCCTGCTCGGGCGAAGGAATGTTTCGCAAAGACGACGTGGCCGTGCAGGAATGGTCGCCGCAAAACGTGCAAATGTGTGCCTTGCGGCAACAGGACATTGTTCGCGATGCGTGGCCGTCGTTAAAGCCCGGTGGGTTGCTCATTTACAGCACCTGCACGTACAATACGCTCGAAAACGAAGAAAACGTGCGGTGGATTGCCCATGAGCTGGGTGCGGAGTTCGTGAAAGTGCGTGTAGAAGCGAAGTGGAGCATTTCGCCTTCGGCGCACCGCGATGCGGTAGGGTATCGGTTTTTCCCGCACAAAACACGTGGTGAGGGCTTGTTTGTTTGCGTTTTGCGCAAAACTTCCGCCGAAGAGTTGCCGATGGAATCTCCGAAGAGAAAAAGCAAAAACAACCTTTCTTCGTTTCTGAAAGATACATCGCCATACAACAATTATCTGAAGCATCCCGGAGATTTTGATTTTATGGAAGACGACAACCGTGTTTTCGCCTTTTCCAAAGCGCATTCCCAACCGATGCTTCTGCTCCGCGATCGCCTGAAAGTTGTTGCCGCAGGCATTGAATTGGGCCGGTGGAAAGGGAGAGATTTTATCCCTTCGCAGTCGTTGGCTATGAGCGTTCAATTGAATACGGAGGCTTTTCCACGATACGCGGTTTTGTACGAACAGGCCGTTGCTTATCTGCGCAGTGAAGCCATCGTGCTTGCCGGTGCGTCGAAAGGCTTTGTGCTGCTTACGTTTCTGAACGAACCCATCGGGTTTGTGAAAAATATCGGTAACCGGGCGAATAACCTCTATCCGCAGGAATGGCGCATCCGCAGCGGCTATTTGCCCGAAAATAGGCCTTGTTTTTTGGGTGAAGCGAAATAAAATGCTGCATTTTGCGTTAGTATTACGAATGTTTTAACTGAATTTCCGGACATGCTTTTCCAGTCGCGTTCCATAATGAATTACGTTTTTATCGCGTTAGCGGTTGCCATCGCGGCCGGTTCGCTTTGGGTTTCACACAAGCTCGCGAAAGATCTGTCGCGCGAAGAGCGCAATAAAATGGAAATTTGGGCTGCGGCCACACAACAATTGGTGAAAGTCGGGGAGGATACCGATATGTCGCTGGTATTGAAGGTGCTGCAAAGCAATACCACTATTCCCGTTATTTTGTATGATGAAAATTCGGGCGAGTTATCGGCAAACAATATCGAACTTCCCGCGGCAAACGCCAAGGAATTCCTAATTGAAAAGAAAGAGCTTTTTGCCCAAAAGCACGAACCCATAGCCTTGCCCGAATTAAACCAGTACTTGTATTACGACGATTCGCTGCTGTTAAAACGGTTGCAGGTTTATCCATCCATCCAGTTGGCGGTTTTTGCCGTTTTTATCGCGTTGGCGTTCTTTGCTTTGCGCAGCGCGCAACGGGCGGAACAGAACAACGTGTGGGTGGGGTTGTCCAAAGAAACGGCGCATCAGTTGGGCACGCCGCTCTCGTCGTTGGCGGCCTGGTTGGAATACCTTAAACTAAGCTCACCTGACAACGCTCATGTGCAGGAGATAGAGAAAGATATTGTCCGCCTGAACCGGATCGCCGACCGGTTTTCTAAAATCGGTTCTGCGCCCGATTTACGGCCGGCGGAATTGCAGGGAATCGTGGAAAGATCGGTTGCATACCTGCGGAAACGTATTTCGGAGAAAGTGGAGATCGTATATGATTTTCCCGAAAAACCGTTGCAAGCCCATGTAAACGAAGCGCTTTTCGGGTGGGTTATCGAAAACCTGACGAAAAATGCCGTGGACGCCATGAACGGGCAGGGACGGATCACTTACTCTCTGGTGGAGAAAGGTGATTTCATTCACCTTGATATTTCCGATACCGGAAAAGGGATTCCCAAATCGAAACACCGCGCGGTGTTCTCTCCGGGCTTCACTACCAAAGAACGCGGGTGGGGACTTGGCCTATCTCTTGCGAAGCGCATTGTGGAGACGTATCACAAGGGGAAGATATTCGTGAAGTCTTCCGAGATGGGCAAAGGCACTACGTTTCGGATTGTGTTGCGTAGCGCATGCAACGAAACCAAGTCGGTTTAATATATAAAAGTTCTCATTTTTATTGTTTTAAGAGACAATTTATCAAAAAGTTTTCTAAATTTGTAGTGCACTTGACTTAATCGGTATTTCAAAATGACAAAAAGAGAAAATATCATTTCTCAGATTCGCGAACTTAAGCAAACCGTATTGCCGGAAGGCAGGCTGTTGCTTTTCGGTTCACAGGCACGCGGTGATGCAACTCCTGAGTCGGATTGGGATTTACTTATTTTATTGGATAAAAAAAAGATAACTTCTTTCGATTTTGACCGATATGCTTTTCCTTTCGTTGCTCTCGGTTGGAAATTAGGTGAGTATTTTAGTCCGAAGCTCTACACTACGTCGGAATGGGACGAGCGAAAAAATGGTTTTTTTTATAAAAATGTGCAATCGGAGGGAGTAGAATTATGAAACTTACACCCCAGGAAAGGCAAGCCATTGTTTATAATCGTGTACAAAAATCGCTTAAAACCTGGGAGGAGGCGAAAAGCATTATTGACTCCAAACTATGGTATGCGGCAGCTAATCGCATGTATTATGCCTGTTATTATATGACCTCAGCGTTGCTGATCAAAAATAATTATCGGACGTCCACGCATGCAGGGGTGATTCGTTTATTCGGACAGCATTTTGTAAGTAGTGAAATTATTGATATAAAGTTTGGTCGTTTTTACAGCAAGCTTTTTGAACTTCGTCAGTCTGGTGATTATGATGATTGGAAATTGATAGAAGAGAAAGATATTTTGCCGCTGGTTGAACCTGCAAAAGAATTTTTGAAAATATTACGCATATTAATAGACTCCTAGTTGTTAGCGTATTGTTATCTGAATTTCTTTTGCCTCCGCATACTTCACCAACAACTCCACTGCATAATTCACCGCTTCCCGCAACCCTTCTTCGCCGGAATATCCGTTTATGATCATCAGCAAATGCGTGGTTTCGGCGGTTATTTTTGTGCGCTCTTCGTCACTGGTGGGCGTCCCGATTCCGCCTGCGGCGTCGCGATAAACGGGCAGCCCTTCAATATTCAGCAGCCCGCGGCCGATGGCCTCAAAGAGTTCATCGGCTTTGCCTACGCCGAGCGTGAGCACGTTCCCCTGAATTTTTCCGGCATCAAACCCGCCGATGGAATAACCTGTTTTCATCGAAACCAGATTAATTAAATCTACCAATGTATCAATCCTGTACAAATCCATGCCTTTCACGATGCGTCTGCACAGCGCTTCAGCAGAAGGACGATATCTGGCGGGGTCTTTACCCAGAGACTTATAGGCTTGCCGTGTGGCGTCAATAGTGGGGCGTTTGTTAATATCCTCCATTTTATGCGTTGCTCTGAAAGCGACGGAAAAATCGTCTATTTCGCGCCACAGTCGTTCGTCGTGAGGCGAGTTTTTAACGGCACATTCAATCGCAGCAAAGCGAAACTGCGGGCAGGCTGCGTAAATTTCGGCCCCGATCTTTATCTGAAAATTCTTCATTTCAATCGTTTCAATTTTCATCAGTCTTCATCAATTTCAAATAAAAGCTCAAAGATACAAAATCTAAAGCGATCAATCCAATAATCAGATTAAAGGTATGAATTATTGAAAAATAAGGATGAAAATGTTGTAAAAATCGGCTACAATGTCTATATTTGTGTGAATTTTTGTTTTCTTATGGCCGAGGATCGAGAAAAGTTGCTGCTGGATTTGGAAGTACGCGTAAAACAAGTGATGTTTTTATGCGATTCGCTGAAAGACGAAAATGCCCGTTTGAAATCGGACATCACATCCGGACAACAGCAAATTGACGAGGCGACGCAAGAATTGCAGGAACTGAAAACAAAATACGATAACTTGAAAATGGCACGTACGATTACCGCTGCATCGGTGGACGTGGACAATGCAAAGCTTAAGTTGTCGAAATTAGTGCGAGAAGTTGATAAATGCATAAATTTATTAAAGTAATAACGGATTAAAATTTATGCGATGGGCGACGAAAAATTTTTATTAACATTGATAATTGACGGCCGTAAGTACCCGCTTAAGGTGAAACGTTCGGAAGAACAAGCCTTTCGTGCTGCCGCCAAAGAGATAAATAATAAAATAAACCAGTATCGCGTGACTTTTGGCGGAGAAAACTCCGACCTTAACGCGCAGGATTTTATGGCTATGACGGCCATACAGGCATTGGTGGAAAACTTTTCCCTCGGGGAAAAGAACTATACGAAACCCATGGAGGATAAGATACAACTACTAGTTAATGAGTTAGATACGTATCTTAAGAAATAATCTGTTATCCGAAAGAAATTGATTCGGACAATCGCACTTTTTTTGACATTGAACATAGCTTCGATGCAAAGAAAGTGCGTTTTTATTATATGAGTGAAATTTAGAACCAATTAAGATATTTCTTTCGGACGTTTTTTGTGGAAAAGGAAACCGAAGAAAGAAACCAAACCAATTAATACAAAAAATTTATGGAAATAGTAATAGGAATTATCGGATTACTTATCGGAGCAGCAATTGCCTGGTTCTTAACCGGTAAAATGGCTAATTCGCGATACCAGAAAATTGTGAGCGATGCCGAGAAAGATGCCGAGGTGATTAAAAAGAATAAATTGCTGGAGGCGAAAGAAGAAGTATTGTCACTGAAAGCCGATGCCGAGAAGCAGATCAACTCGCGGACATCAAAAATACAGAACACCGAAAACCGGTTGAAACAGCGCGAAATGTCGTTGAACCAGCGTCACGAAGAACTGAACAAAAAGAACAATGAATTAGACGAGTTTAAAGTAAATCTGGACAATCAGCACGAACTGCTGGACAAACGAAATCAGGAACTGGAGAAAATGCACCGTCAGCAGGTGGAAAAGCTGGAAACCATATCGGGCCTTTCGGCCGATGAGGCGAAAGAGCGTTTGGTTGAATCGTTGAAAGACGAAGCTAAAACCGATGCTCAGGCCTATATCAACGAGATCATGGAAGAAGCCAAAATGACGGCCAACAAAGAGGCTAAACGCATTGTGGTGCAAAGCATCCAGCGCGTGGCTACCGAAACGGCCATTGAAAACGCCATCACGGTTTTCCATATTGATTCCGACGAAGTGAAAGGCCGTATTATCGGCCGTGAAGGCCGCAATATCCGCGCATTGGAAGCTGCCACGGGAGTTGAAATCGTGGTGGACGACACACCGGAAGCGATTGTGCTGTCGGGGTTCGATCCCGTTCGCCGCGAAATTGCCCGTTTATCGCTTCACCAACTTGTTGCCGACGGCCGCATTCATCCGGCGCGGATAGAAGAGGTGGTCTCGAAGGTGAAAAAACAGATTGAGGAAGAAATCGTGGAAACGGGGAAACGCACCGTTATTGACCTGGGCATTCACGGAATGCACCCGGAACTGGTGCGCATGATCGGTAAAATGAAATACCGCTCGTCTTACGGACAAAACCTCTTACAGCACTCGCGCGAAACGGCCAACCTTTGCGCCGTTATGGCCTCGGAACTCGGGCTGAACCCGAAAAAAGCCAAACGTGCCGGATTGTTGCATGATATCGGTAAGGTGCCCGACGACGAACCCGAACTTCCGCACGCAGTGCTGGGGATGAAGTTGGCCGAAAAATTCAAGGAAAAACCCGATATTTGCAATGCGATCGGTTCGCACCACGACGAAACGGAAATGACGTCGTTGCTGGCACCCATCGTGCAGGTATGCGACGCCATTTCGGGCGCGCGCCCCGGCGCACGCCGCGAGATCGTAGAGGCGTACATTAAACGGTTAAACGACTTGGAGAATCTTGCGATGTCGTATCCCGGCGTGGTTAAAACCTACGCTATTCAGGCCGGCCGCGAGCTTCGCGTGATCGTTGGCGCTGACAAGATAGACGATACCGAGACCGAAAAACTTTCTTCGGAAATCGCCCGTAAGATACAAACGGAGATGACTTATCCCGGCCAGGTAAAAATTACGGTTATCCGCGAAACAAGAGCAGTGAGTTTTGCCAAATAAAAAAACCAGAGAGTGAATGACAGAAAAGGCCGCCCTCGGGCGGCCTTTTCATTTACACACATTGAATTATGATTATCTGCGGCTTCTTGCATTTGCGCTTCGGCTGCTGTTATCATTGCTTGAGTTTCTGGTAGAACCACGCGATACGCTACTTGCCTGACGGGAAGAACTCGAACTTGCAGAACGGCTTACTGAGGCGCTGCGGTTGTTGCTTGCGCTTCGCGAAACGGAAGCGGAGCGATTAGCCGAACGGCTTTGAGCCGGCGCACTTTGTATGCTTCTTGTTGAGCGTGTTTGCGAAGGCGCGCTCTGAACAGACCTTGATCTGGATTGCGTTGCGCTTCGGTTAACGCTGTTGCTGCGAGATTGTGCGGGCGCGCTGTAAATGTTGCGGTTGCTGCGCGAAGAGGAAGAATTGTCATATACATTTCTGCCTGGTGCCGTTGAGCGTTGCACGCTTCGCGTGTTGTTGCTGCGGCTCATTGCTTCGCGGTTAGCAGGCGATGCGCTGCGCGTACTGCGATCGTACACATTATTGTTTGTGGAACGATTCGCATTTTGAATGGACCGATTGCCATTGGTTGCCGAACGGTTTACCTCAGATCTGTTGTTTGTACTTCTGGTGCTGTTTACGGCTGATCTGTTGCTTGAGTTACGGGCAGTGGTTCGATCCCTTGATACTTCAGGACGATACACACTTACCGAACGGTTGTTAACCGTAGATCTTCCGGGACGCGAGGCATTTTGCAACTGGCGAACATTCACACGGTTACCCGTTGCCGAATAGTGATCGCGTGCGCTCGGGCCGCTGTAATACCTGTTGTTATTGTACACGTACGTGTTGTTTATAATCGTGGTACGGTTGTAAATTGCAGGGCTGTATCTGTCATAATACCTGTACATGTTGTGATGATACATGTATCTGTTGGGCAAGAATACCCAGAACCGCGACGGTATGTTTATATGAATGCTTATTCCCATGCTGGGGCCTAACGGAGCCCAACCGTAGTATCCGCCGCCGCTTCTCCAAGATACCCATGCAGGAGCCCATTCGTAACCAGGAATCCATCCCCAGCCGTAGTAATCGTCATAGTACCAGCGGCCGTAATGGAACGGAGCCCAGCCCCATCTGTAATTCGATACCCAGGTGTTCCCGTAATTCGTCATTGCCCAGTAACCATCCGTAGCATACGGGTGGAAGCTGTTACCTACGCGCGGTATCCAAACGCGACCGTATTCGGGCGTGTTGATCCATCGTCCGTAAGGCGACAATTCGCGATAGAAAACATCGAAGTTTACCCCGCTATTGTAATTATCGTTATAGTAACCGTCATCATAATAACCATTATTATCGGCATAATAATCGTCATCATAATAACCATAATCGTCACCATATCCATAATTCCCCTGAGAGTAAGCTCCGCCCTGGAACGCCATGCACGATGATAGTATCGTGGCTATGAAGGCGATAAAGAGAGTATGTTTTAATGTTTTCATTTTTATATGGTTTAAAGAGTGAAACTTTTGTTACTTGTTGGTTGGACACAAGGTTTCGCGAATGGTTTAACCCAAAAAACTAAAGTTTTACGTTGAACGATTAACTAAAAAACGGGGTTCAAGGTTGAATTATCTCATCCCTGAACCCCAACTAATAATATGATATGCGTTTTACTTAAACACCTGATCTATTCCGGAAAAGCCCATGAAAGCCATGGCCAGTATTCCGGCTGTGATAAGGGCAATGGGAATGCCCTGCATGTATTTGGGTACTTTGGTAAGTGAAAGTTGTTCGCGTATGCCCGAAAACACGATTAACGCAAGGGCAAAACCCACCGATGTGGCTATGGCAAAAACAACCGATTCCAGCAGGTTATAATCTTTTTTGATCACGAGGATGGCTACACCCAAGATAGCGCAGTTTGTGGTAATAAGCGGCAGGAACACTCCTAAAGCCTGGTACAGTGCGGGAGAAACTTTTTTAAGGATGATCTCCACCATTTGCACCAACGCCGCGATAACCAGAATGAACGTGATGGTTTGCAGATAATCCAGTTTAAAAGGTTCCAATATCCCTTTTTGAAGCAAGAAGGTAACGATGGTGGCGATAGTAAGTACAAAAGTTACTGCACCGGCCATGCCTAAGGCGGTGTCCACTTTTTTCGAGACGCCGAGGAACGGGCAAATTCCGAGGAATTGGCTGAAAACGATGTTGTTGACTAAAATAGCAACGATAATTATCCCAATATATTCCATAATGCGTTGAGGTTAATTGGTTTTTTTATCCTGAAGTTTATTAAAGATGGCGATGAGGTAACCCAACGCGATAAAGGCTCCGGGGGCAAGCACGAATAGTAGCGCCCCGAAATTATCGGGAAATATTTTAAATGAAAATATTTTTCCGGTTCCCAGCAGTTCGCGGACTGCGCCCAACACAATCAACGCGAGGGTGAAGCCCATCCCGATTCCGAATCCGTCGAAAAACGACGGAATAACACCGTTTTTGGAGGCAAACGCTTCGGCGCGCCCCAACACGATACAGTTTACCACGATCAGCGGAATGAATATCCCCAGACTATCGGCCAGAGCCGGAACGTAAGCGTTCATCACCATTTGCACAATGGTGACAAATGTGGCAATAACCACAATGAACGCCGGAATGCGCACCATATCGGGGATCAGGTTCTTAAGAAGCGAAATAACGATGTTTGACATAATTAAAACAAACATGGTTGCCAGCCCCATGCTCATGCCGTTAATGGCCGAACTTGTTGTGGCAAGGGTAGGGCACATCCCCAACAGCAATACAAACGTTGGGTTTTCCTTTATGATACCGTTGAAAAAAACCTTGAGATTATTGTTCATTTTCGCCTCCTTTCTTTTCTGCTTCCTCTTTTTTCGTAGCTCCCGAGTCGGCATCGCTGGCTTTGTAAACTGCGTATGCCTTGTTCACCGCCTCCAGAAAAGCGCGCGATGTGATGGTCGAAGCCGTTATGGCATCTACATTGCCGCCGTCTTTTGAGACGGAGAGATTGCCTTGCGATAAATCGCGTCCGATAACGGATTGGTTGGGTTTTGCGGTATCTTTGAACCATTCTCCCATTTTGGCACCCAGTCCGGGTGTTTCGGCATGTTGCAGCACGGAATAGTTCACGATCTTATTTTCCATATCAAAACCGACCATGATCTGTATTTCTCCGCTAAAACCGTTGTTGCTGTTGCTGTTTACCGCAAATCCAACGACTTCATCGCCCTTTTTTGCAGGATACACCGTGAGCGAATCGCCTTGCCCGTCGGGCATTTTGTAGGCTTCCGCAACCGGATCGTTATCGAAAGCGGGAACAACTTCTTTAATCGCGTTCTGCAGTTTCATCGCTTTGGCATCCGCTATGGGTTTTGCCGTCATCTTGTTCACCTGAGCCAGTAACAGCCCCACAGTTACGGAGATGATGAACAGCGATAAAAACATATTTTTGAATGTAGATTTCAGTTTAGCCATTTTTCTTTACCTCCCCGAATCGTTTAGGTGTTGTATAATAGTTGATTAGCGGTGTAAATCCGTTCATGAGAAGGATGGCGAACGACACGCCTTCGGGATAAGCTCCCCACAGGCGAATGGCCACCGTAACCACACCGATAAAAAATCCGTAAATGAGCATTCCTTTTTTTGTCAAAGGGGATGTTACGTAATCGGTTGCCATGAAAACGGCCCCTAGCATTAATCCGCCCGAAGCCAGATGAATAAGCGGATTGTATTGCGGTATGGGTGTAAACAGGTAGAATATTCCCGTAAAAATTACGACTGTAGCCATAATGGAAATTGGTATGTGCCAGGTAATGATCTTTTTCCAAAGCATGTAAATCAATCCCAATAACAGGGCCACAGCGCTCATTTCACCCAGCGAACCGCCTTCGGTTCCCATCAGTATGTTGGTTAGGGAGGGCAGGCCGGGCGTGTTGAATTTAAGATGCGAGAGAACCGTGGCTGAGGTAACGGCATCGGTGGTGGCGCCTACATCGGGTGTCGGCCAGGTGGTCATCTGCGCCGGAAACGATATTAACAGAAACACACGTCCCACCAACGCAGGGTTGAAAATGTTGTTTCCCAATCCTCCGAAAGACATTTTACCAATGCCGATGGCGGCCAATGCGCCAATTGCCAGTATCCATATCGGCAGGTTAGACGGCACGTTGAAAGCCAATAGAACTCCCGTCAGAATAGCGGAACCGTCAAAAACGGTAGGCTGTTTTTTCATGATAAATTTTGCGATAACATACTCGAATATCACGCAAAATACCACGGATGCAAAAGTGATTATCAGTGCATCTAACCGAAACACGTACAACGCCACCAAAAACGCAGGCAAGAGCGCGATAAGCACGCCGTACATGTTTTTTGAAATACTGTCTCCGCTATGCACATGCGGCGATGGCGAGACTACTAATTTATTTTCCATAGAAACTTGCTGAGAGCGTAGGGCTGAGGACAAAGAGCCGAGAGCTTTAAGTCGAGAGCCGGCACACTCATATTCTTTATAGTAATGTTTTACGAAATGCTACGATTCTTTTACTCAATAAAATCAAATCGGAGTATATTTTTTCTTTTTCTTCATTCTCAGCTCATAGCCAATTAATTCTTTCTCGCACGAACAATTGCCATTACCTTCCCTTTTCCCAAACGGATATAATCCAGTAACGGACGGTCGGCAGGGCAGGTATAACTGCATGAACCACATTCGATGCAATCGGTGATCGCATTTTTTTCGGCTCTGTCCCACACTTCGTACTCGGTAAGGTTCATCAGCAAGGTTGGGTTTAAGCCCATCGGGCAAACGTTAACGCACTTTCCGCACCGGATGCAGTCTTTCATCGCTTTTCTTTTCGCTTCCAGCGTGGGAATAATCAGTATTCCCGAAGTGCCTTTCGTAACGGGAACTTCAATGCCGGCAATGGCTTTTCCCATCATGGGGCCGCCGCTGACTATTTTGCCCGTTGTTTCGGGTAATCCGCCCGCAAATTCGATCAGTTGGCTGAGCGGAGTGCCCACGCGGGCCAAAATGTTGCACGGATTTTTCACATCTTTTCCGGTAACGGTAACCACCCTTTGTACCAACGGTTTGTTTTTTTGCACCGCTTCATACACGGCGAAAGCCGTTCCCACGTTTTGCACCACCGCTCCAACGGAGATAGGGAGTGCGCCGCTGGGCACTTGCCGGCGGATAACGGCATCTATCAATTGTTTTTCGCCGCCCTGCGGATACTGCACTTTTAAGGGTTGAATTGTTATGTTGGCGTATGATGTTGCGACGTTCGTGAATTTGGAGATAGCGTCTTTTTTGTTGTTTTCAATGCCGATCACGGCGCGCGGAACGTTGATGGCTTTCATGAGCAGTTGTACACCCACGAAGATCTCTTCGGTTTTTTCCATCATCAGTTCATGGTCCGACGTGAGGTAAGGTTCGCATTCCACGGCATTGATGATAAGCACTTCGGCTTTGGTGCCGGGGGGGGGAGTCAGTTTTACATGAGTGGGAAAAGTTGCCCCTCCCATGCCCACGATGCCGGCTTCGGCTATTTTTTCTATAATTTCTCTTGAGGAGAAATTGAATTCTTTCTTTACCGTTTCGGAGCGATCTATGGCGTTTTCCCATTCATCGCCTTCAACATCAATGATCACGGCATCGCGTTTGTACCCGCTCGCATCCAGCACTTTATCAATTTTATTTACCGTTCCCGATACGGAAGAGTGGATGTTGGCCGATACAAAACCGACACTTTTCCCGAGTCGGGTGCCCACTTTCACCTTATCGCCCTTTTTTACGATGGGCTGGCAAGGCGCTCCAATGTGCTGCGACAGCGGGATCATCACCTGTTTCGGTAAAGCGATGGGTTGTATCGTTTTACCGGCAGAAAATTTATTTTCTTTCGGATGAATACCTCCTATGCGAAATGTTTTTAACATAAAAAACAGTTATCAGTGGGCGGTAAATCAGTAAACGATTGATTTTACTAAAGTTGCCCGTTTTATTTTATTTCTTATACTTCGGCTTTAACAGCTTCTTCTTTCACTTCTTTCCTCGGTGGGAAATTCAGTTCCCAAATGGAATTGGTTGGGCAAACCGGTACGCATTTGCGGCACAGGCGGCACTTATCGTCATCAATATACGCCAGGTTGTTCTCCATTGTGATGGCTTCAAACGGACAAACCTGGAAACACTTGCTGCAACCAATGCATGCAACATCGCACGATTTCCTGGCAACGCCGCCTTTGTCTTTATTCATGCAACTCACGTAAATGCGGCGTGATTTGGGGCCTTGTTTGCGCAACTCGATCAGGTCTTTCGGACAGGCTTTCACGCAGGCGCCGCAGGCGGTGCATTTGTCTTCCACCACTTCGGGCAGCATGGTTTCGGGATTAATGTGTATGGCGTCGAAAGTACATGACTCCACACAATCGCCCAATCCCAGGCAACCGAATGAACAGCCCGTATCGCCGCCGTATAACGACGACGCAATCGCGCAATTTGAAGCTCCATCGTAGTAATTCACGCGCGGACGGTGTTCACATGTTCCGTTGCAGCGGACAACCGCAATCTTCTTAGCCGAAACGGCTGCGGTACGGCCCAGTATCTCGGCAACCTTGTCCATAGTTGCCTGTCCGCCAACGGGGCAATAAAATCCATCCATTGTATCGGATTTCACCAGCGCGGCGGCAAACCCTCCACATCCGGGATATCCGCATCCGCCGCAATTAGCAGCAGGTAATGCTTCCTGTACTTGCTCGATGCGGGGATCTTCTACTACTTTAAATTTTTGCCCTATGAGGTATAAAATAGCTGCGCTTGCCGCACCAATAACGCCTAAAGTAACCACAGCCGTAAGAAGTATGCTCATGATGTTAATGAATTTGTTGGATCGGCTTTTGTAATCGTAAATGTAAATTTTTTCGCCATTTTATCTTTTAGCATGAACAGGATGATGTAATAAGGAACAAGGGATAGAATGGCGACAAATGCCCCTTGTATTTCGGAAAGATTCCAAAGAGAGCTTGAGAAAATTACGACAGCCAACACAATGAGAAGCGGAAGAACGTAAGCCCACCAAACGGCTTTATAGCCCATGGTTTCATTTCCTTCTATCTTTACCCGTTCGTGTAAGGCAAATTTGCCGGTGTAGTCCGTTATTTCCACCGTTTTCTCGCTGGAGTCCGCTGCGGTGCAATATCCTTTTGCGTTGCACGAACTACAGGCAGATTGCTGTAAAATTCTTACGGTAATGTGGTTTCCATTGATTTGCTCAATAAGCCCATCGTGTTCAATCATCTGCAAACGACTTTTGAAAAATTCCTTCTTTTATTTGGCTGCAAAGGTAAGGATTATTTTTGTTAATGGTGAATGATTTCTTTTGAATTAACGTTTGGAGGATTCACCTATCTCGATAAGTTGATTCCATTTCATCAAAAAATCCCTATCTTTGTGCATCAAACCACGAAATAATGAAAAAAACAGTCTTATTTTTGCTTTTGGCAGCCTGCACGCAGGTAGTTTCGGCACAAAGTTACACGTTAAAAGATATTGTAGGCGGTAAGTTCTCGGCCTATGGCGCACCTTCAATGGAATCGGCAGCCGACGGGTTGCACTATTATCAGATGACCGATGAGGGAACCGCCGTAGTGAAGTTTTCATATGCAACGGGAAATGCAGTGGACACGCTTTTCAGTACGCGCAAG
>JAQVEB010000303.1 GCA_028698105.1 Petrimonas sp.
CATCTGGCAGCTACCTCTACATCGGGACCGGGACTGGCACTGAAAAGTGAGGCGCTAAACCTGGCTGTTATGCTGGAACTGCCCTTAGTGGTTATTGATGTGCAACGAGCAGGACCTTCCACAGGGATGCCGACAAAAAGCGAACAGACCGATCTAAACATGGCTCTGTACGGACGCAATGGCGAAAGTCCGCTGGTAGTGATTGCGGCTTTTTCGCCCACCGACTGCTTCGATGCGGCTTTTTGGGCTTCCAAACTGGCCATTGAACACATGACGCCTGTAGTGCTGCTCACCGACGGATACATTGCCAACGGTTCATCGGCATGGAAAATCCCGAACATGAACGATTACCCCAAAATCGTTCCTCCTTATGTACAGAAACATTTCGATGGCAATCCCTCAACATGGAAACCTTACCTCCGTGACGAAAAAACGCTCGTTCGATACTGGGCAGTCCCGGGAACACCCGGATACATGCACCGCATTGGTGGGCTGGAAAAGGATTATTACACCGGCGTTATTTCGACCGACCCCGATAATCACCAACGAATGGTGAAAACGCGACAGGAGAAAATTGACAAAATTGCCGATTTCATTCCCGAACAGGAAGTTTGGGGTGACCAAAATGCAGACACACTTATCGTTGGTTGGGGAGGCACGTATGGACACCTGTTTGAAGCGGTGAAGAAAATCAGGAAAGCCGGGAAAAAAGCCGCCTTCACGCAGTTTAAATTTATTGCTCCCTTGCCTAAAAATACCGAAGAAATATTGCGCAAGTACAAAAAAATTATTGTTGCCGAAGAAAATAACGGACAATTTGCATCTTATCTGCAAGGAAAATTCAAAAATTTACCTCTATACCGCTTCAACCGCATAACGGGACAGCCTTTCAGAATAGAAGAACTGGTGAAAGAATTTATTCAAATCATAGAAGAATAACAGACAATGGAAACAAATCTTACGTCTCAAAAACATACGCCCAAAGATTATAAAAACGGAAGTGCGGTACGGTGGTGCCCGGGTTGTGGCGACCATGCTATTCTTAACTGTCTTCACAAGGCATTTGCCGAACTGAACCTCGAACCACATGAAATTGCCGTGATTTCAGGAATCGGTTGCTCTTCGCGACTGCCCTATTACATGAATACCTACGGCCTGCACGGCATTCACGGACGCGCAGCGGCCATCGCTACCGGTGTAAAGGTAGCCAACCCCGACTTAAGCGTGTGGGTAACAACCGGCGATGGCGACTCGCTTGCCATTGGAGGAAATCATTTTATTCACGCCATTCGCAGAAACGTGGATATCAACATCATTCTTTTCAACAATAAGATCTACGGATTAACTAAAGGGCAGTATTCGCCCACCTCAGAAAAAGGGTTCATTTCAAAATCTTCACCTTACGGTACAGTGGAAGAACCTTTTAATCCGGCAGAGCTTTGCTTCGGAGCACGCGGCACATTTTTCGGACGGGCCATTGACGTGGATCTGAACAACCTGACCGACCTGTTGACAGCCTCGGCAAAACACAAAGGAACAGCGGTGGTTGAAGTATTGCAAAACTGCGTGATCTTCAACAACGGCATCCACAGCAAAATTACCGATAAAGCTTATCGTCCTGAGAGAACAATTTGGCTGCAACACGGCAAGAAGATGCTGTTTGGATTCAACAATGAAAAAGGAATTGTAGCCGATGCCAACTTGCAACTGAAAGCGGTAACCATTGGGCAGGATGGTTACACGTTGGACGACGTGCTGGTGCACGATGCTGCCACGAAAGACAGTACATTGCATCTGAAACTGGCTCAAATGGGATACGACAACGATCTGCCGGTTGCTCTTGGTGTGATTCGCGATGTGGAAGCCCCGACATTTGAAAACGAGTACGAAAAACAAATCGAAGAAGTGCAAAAGAAAATGCCCGTAAAATCGTTTACCGAATTTTTAATGAATTCGAAAAACACGTGGGAGCTGAAATAAAAACGCACATTTTCAAAAAACTTTTTCGGAAAACAACATGAATACAAAAATTCTCCCGGAAGGTTACGAAGAATACAAAAAGATCGATTTTGTAAACAGTAAAAAAGATGCGGTTATTGTAAACGTCTGTGCTCTTATCATTGCAATAACATTGATATTCTTAACAGACGTTCCCTTCAAAACCGTAATCCCCAAAGGAGGATTTTTCCCCGTAATGCTGAAAATTGTGTTGCTTTTAATCGCTCTTTTTGCCTACATCGTCCTTCACGAAGCTATTCATGGCATAGCCATAGGGCTGTTTACCAAAAGCCGACCACATTTTGGAATTCAAAGCACATATGCCTATACAGGAAGCGAAGGATATATCGACAAGCGAAGCTATATCATTATTGCACTTGCTCCGATGATCATTCTGGGAGCCTGTTTGCTTGCAATTCTTTTTTCGGTGCCAATTGAATGGTATTGGTTCGTTTATATCTTGGTTATTCTTAATTTTGCAGGATCGGCAGGCGATCTGTATGTGACATGGTTGACCCTGCGCTTGCCAAAAGAGGCATTGATTCACGACGAAGGAGTAACAATAACTGTATTTGTCGAAAATCTTTTCAAATGAAAAAAATAAACATTGCCGTTGACGGACTTTCATCCTGCGGTAAAAGTACACTGGCAAAAGACCTGGCAAAAAAAATCGGGTACACGTATATCGATAGCGGGGCAATGTATCGAGCCGTTGCTCTGTATGCCCTGCGCAACGGTTGGGTGACGGAAAACAACATCGACGAAGAAGCATTGAAAAAACATATTCCCGAAATCCGCATCACCTTCAAAACCAACGAACAGGGGCAACAAGAAACTTACCTGAACGGCGAAAACGTGGAAAAAGAAATCCGCACGCTGGAAGTAGGGAATGCTGCAAGCCGCATAAGCACTCTCGATTTCGTGCGTCGCGAAATGGTTCGCCAACAACGGGAGATGGGAAAAGAAAAAGGCGTAGTCATGGACGGCAGGGATATAGGGACTGCGGTTTTCCCTGATGCCGAACTGAAAATATTTCTAACGGCTTCGCCCGAAATACGTGCGTTGCGTCGTTTCAACGAATTAAAAGAGAAAGGGGAGAACATCACCTACGAAGAAGTACTTGCTAATATAAAAGAACGAGACGAACGCGACAGCAACCGTTTGCAAAGCCCGGTGCGCAAAGCAGATGATGCTGTTGAGCTGGACAACTCGAATCTCACCGTCGAAGAACAACTGCAATGGGCTCTCGATATGTTTAACAAGAAGATGCAGCAAATCTGTCAGTATGGTTAAAGTTGAAATCGATCAGCAGTCGGGATGCTGTTTTGGAGTGGCAAAAGCCATTAGCAAAGCAGAAGAAGAATTACGTAAAGGCAGAACATTGTACAGCTTGGGAGATATTGTCCATAACAATATAGAAATGGAACGCCTAGCCAAAATGGGGTTAATCACCATCGATCACGAGTCATTTAAAAAATTAAAAAACGCACGTGTTCTTTTCCGTGCTCATGGCGAACCACCGGAAACCTATCGGATTGCAAAAGAAAATCACATCGAAATCATCGACGCTTCCTGCCCGGTAGTATTGGCACTACAAAAACGAATAAAAAAAACATACCTCGACAAAACAAAGGAAGATGCCCAAATTGTTATTTACGGTAAAAAAGGCCACGCCGAAGTAAACGGTTTATTAGGACAAACCGAAGGAACGGCAATCGTAATCGAAAAAAAAGAAGATCTCG
>JAQVEB010000304.1 GCA_028698105.1 Petrimonas sp.
GGGCTTTTTCGGGATTCTCAAAGAAACTTCTAACATTGATGTAACTCATCAAGTGCTGTCCGATTACGGAAACCATATTTGAAAATGCCCATTTCCGCTTAATTTGGCTTTTGAATATCATCAACAGCAAGTTGGCCGGCATAACGGACCAAATTTGTATGATAATAGCGTTCTCATTGTCTCCCGGAAAATTTTCCCTTTGCCCATGCCGGTTATCTTTTTTGTTTTGCAACTGTAAAGGTAAACCTTACGGGAGAATTACCGAAAGGAGTTCCCCCTTCATTTTGGCGTATATTTTTTACCGGACACCGATGATTATAAATCATTTACTTCCAGTTTTCGTTTTGTACAAGCACTCCTTCCATGGTAATAATTTGATTATAGGGAATCGGGAGGGTAACCCAATTTCTATTATAAACAGAATTGGCAAATTTCGGAAGATACTGTTGCTCATAAAGAATATAATTAGTCAGTTCTTCATAAACGATCCCCCAACGGGCTAAGTCATACCATCTGTGTCCCTCCAAGGCCAGTTCTAATTTACGCTCAAATCGTAATGCTTCCAGCGCACTCTCTTTCGTGGCAAACTGCGATTCGGGATACAATCCTATCCGGTAATTGGCTGCCGCATTGCTTTGCGTTGTGTTATTCACTTTATCATCCAATATGTAGATGGACGTAGTTTCTTCCATGGTAACCGGATCTACGGCTTTCACATACGAGTTGGCAGCACGGGCACGTACCTGATTGATATAATCCCTTGCTCCTAATAAATCCCCCGTCTCAATAAGGGCTTCGGCATACATAAGCAAAACATCGGCATACCGGATAAGATGGAAATTCTTGGCTGATGAAGCTGCTGATGTAGAAACACTAAGATTTCCTTTATCGGCTTTTCTGGGAATATTTTTTTTATTCAGATAAAGTCCTCCATTCCCGACATCACGGATCCAACCATCTGTGCTGGTAGGGATAGACCAATCCCAGTACGGCACATTGAAACGACCCACACTTATATCCAGCCGCGGGTCAGTATAAACAGATAGATCTGTTTTCGGAATGGCATTCTCTAAGGTAGTAAGAGGATCTACATCCTGATAAGATTTATCCAGATAAGCGAGTCCGTCATCTTCCACAATATGTGAATTTACCAGCTCATTGGACGGTTGGTAAAATCCCCATCCGCCGACACCCAAAGCCCCTGACATCCCGATATGGGGACTGCCGTTTATAGCATTGGTATTGGTCTGTGTTCCGAATATAGCCATTTGAATATCAAGAACAGATTCACCTGTCCAATCACTCTCTCCTGCTATATAAAGCGACTCATATCTATCTGCAAGCTTGTATTTTGTTCCGTTATTGTCTTTCCCTGATTCGATAATTGTTTCCAGTAAAGACTTGACTTCACTCCACCTATTTACCGTACCATTTTTACCATTGTATGGAGAGGACTGGTATAATTTCACCTTTGCTAGCAGTGCACCTGCCGCCCATTTATTGATACGGCCTTTGTCAACACTCCATGTATCGGGAAGATTATCATAAGCAAACTGTAGGTCATCGATCACTTTATCCCAAATATAAATATAGTTACCCGACTCATCCACATTGGAGACCAACGGATTTACGGAACTGGCAAATTCTTCACTTCCGACATATGGGATAGCGGCTCCAAAAAGCTTGATACCTTCAAAATGCCAAAATCCCCTGAAAAAACGTGCCTGAGCTACGGCCTCAGTATAAAAATCTTTTGATTCTCCTGTTACTTCCTTGAGATCATCTTTTATTTTTTCTGCCAGGTTAAGCACATTATTAGCACGAAAGACGCCATTGTAAACACTCCCCCATTTGACATTCAAATATGAGTTATCTGTCGTAATATTATACGTCTCCAGATTCGTGAAATCGGACTGGTCATTAAATGTGGAACCCTTATTGGCACTCCCTCCCATTACATCTCCATACGCATAGTTCGATAATGGGGCTTCGAAATAATGTGTATCGTGAAAGGTTGCATACATCCCTGTTAATGCTAGATCTAATCCGTCTTTATTGGAAAGGGTCTGTTCATCCACACTACCGACTGCACGGACATCCAGAAAATCCTGACAAGAACTAAACATCAGCAAAATAGATACTGCCAAATATATAATATTTTTTTTCATTTCGATTTAATTTATTTAATAGTGTATTACTGATAAATTACAATGTTATATTAACACCCAATATTAGTTGACGGGGCACTCCATAGGATCCGTAATCAACTCCCATAGCACGGTCTCCATAATTACGTACTTCAGGATCGAGACCTGTATACCCTGTCAGAGTGAATACATTCGATATCTGACCATAGATCCGGATTCTCTCAAAAGAAAGCCTGGAAACCAAATCCCTGGGTAAAGAATACCCAAGTGTAAGTGTCTGCATCCTCAGATAGGACCCGTCCTGCACATAATGTGAATGTGATTCATTGGCTGCTTCAGTACCTTCTGCCTTACTGGTTGCATAGAGTGGATATTTCCCGTCGGGGTTGGTTACAGGATGCCATGAGTTGTCTCTCCTATCCTTGGAGTAATTACTTTGCAATGCGGCAAAATGAGTGTAGTACATATAATGTCTAAAAAGTTCATTTCCTACAGAAAAATACAAATAAGTGCTCAGGTCAAAATTTTTGTATCCAAGGCTCACATGCAATCCTCCTGTGAAATCAGGATGTGGATTACCGATAATTTTTCTGTCCTCCGCATTAATTTTTCCGTCGTTATTCACATCTTCAAACTTATAACGCCCGATCCAATCGTCTGGCCTCAGATCCTCCGCATTGACAACAGCATATGGAAGGACGGTTTCTCCTTTCGAATTCTTATAATTCAATACATCATTCTCATCTTTATAAATTCCCGTAACATTAAACCCGTAAAACATCCCTATGGGTTGGCCTTCCGTAGTAATATTAATCTGATTCAAACGAGTATTGTTAAACAAATCGGCCGAACCTAACCGAACTACTTTGTTTTTATAGGTAGATATGTTTCCAGTCAGGTTATAACGAAAATCGCCAATTCTGTCTTGCCACGAAATACTCAGATCAGCGCCTTTGTTTTCCATATCGCCGATATTTATCGATGGTTTGGTAGCATCACCCGCTAAAGCCGACCAGTTGGCCGGCACCAACATATCTTCTGTATTCTTAATATAATAATCAAATGAGAAACTCAACCTGTTTTTTAACAGTGTTGCATCGAATCCTATATTAAATGTTTCGATTGTTTCCCATTTTGCATTAGGGTCGCCCAGATTAGAAATAGCGTATCCAGGGGATGTTGAGGTATCACTTCCCGTAATACTATACATATATGCATTTCCCGTCGCATATTGAAACGCATAATTATAAGCTCCGATTCTTGAGTTACCGGAAGTCCCATAACCCACACGTAATTTTAAGTCGTCCAACCACGTTGATCTCGGCTGAGCAAAGAAAGGTTCTTCAGAAATACGCCACCCCAGAGAAAGTGACGGGAAAGTAGCCCATCTATTTTTTTCACTGAACTTGGAAGAGGCATCATGCCTGACTGTAAAGGTAGCCAAATACTTTTCCTGATAAGAGTAGTCAATTCTTCCAAAAATACCGAACATTGTTGTTAAATTACTCATATATCCTGAATTGGACAAATCAGAAGAGGATCCGTTGTTCAGTATCCAGGTATTCGGTTCTTTTTCAA
>JAQVEB010000305.1 GCA_028698105.1 Petrimonas sp.
ATTGCCGGCGGAGGGCGTGAAAAAGATTTGCCGGCGTTGTGGGATTGATAACCTGCAGGTTATAGTTGGCGCAGAGGCTTAAAAAACGCTCGATGCGGCCGCTGGAATGCTCGGCTCCCTGCCCTTCGTAGCCGTGAGGCAGGTAAAGCACCAACCCCGATTTCATGCCCCATTTTTCCTGCGCCGCAGAAATATATTGGTCAAAAACCACCTGGCCTACATTGTAAAAATCGCCGAACTGTGCTTCCCAAATGGTTAAACCACTCGGCAAGGCGAGCGAATAGCCATATTCAAACCCAAGAATACCGTACTCACTGAGCGGGGAATTGTACACGCGCACCGGCGCTTGTTTTCCCCCCAGATTTTTCAACGGAAAATATTTTTCTTCTCCGTCTTCGGAGATGATCTCCGCATGGCGGTGCGAAAAAGTGCCCCGTTCGGAGTCCTGTCCGCTCAATCGCACCGGATGCATTTCCCGGGCCAATGAAGCATAGGCCATGAGCTCGCCCATCGCCCAGTCGTATGAGTCGTTCCCTATCATCGCTTTCCGGTCTTCAAACAAACGCACGGTTTTTTTGAAAAACGTCATTTCCTTGGATAGCGTAGTGATGTTTTCCGCTAATTGCAAGAAAACTTTTCGCGAAATTTTCGTATCCACGGTTTTTTCGAAATCTTCGGGTTTCGGCAACCGTATCTTCGCATATTTTTTTGCAAAAAATGGCTGTATATCCAGCTTCTTGCTCTCCTGCGATGTTTCGTAGGATTTTTCCAGGCGGTCATGAAACTCAGCCAGTTTCGCCTCATAGTCCTGTTGCGAGATCACACCGTCGTTTATTAATTCTTCGGCATAAATATCCCTCGGATTTTTATGGTTTGCGATAATATCGTATAATTGCGGTTGAGTGAATCGGGGCTCATCGCCTTCGTTGTGTCCGTATTTCCGGTACGAAAGTAAATCAATAAACACATCAATATTGAACATTTGCCTGAATTCAAGCGCCAGTTTGGCCACATAGACCATGGCTTCAGGATCATCGCCATTCACATGAAAAACAGGCGATTGCGTTATCTTCGCCACATCCGTACAATACGTACTGGAGCGCCCCTGCAAATAGTTGGTGGTGAAACCCACCTGATTGTTTATCACAATATGGATGGTTCCGCCGGTTTTGTAACCGTCCAGTTTTGAGAACTGAATGGTTTCATACACAACGCCCTGTCCGGCTATGGCGGCATCGCCGTGGATCAGGATCGGGAGCACGTGATCAAATTCCGCTCCGTGTTCGTTCTCGGCTTTCGATCGTGCAATACCTTCGGTAACGGGCCCAACCGCTTCCAGGTGCGAAGGGTTTGGCGATAACGCGATCGAAATATCGCGTCCGTCGTAATCTATCGTAGTGTTATACCCCAAATGGTATTTTACATCGCCGTATTTTATCTCTTCTTCGTAATTCTGCGCGGTAAATTCACGAAAAACCTGCGAATACGGTTTTTTCATGATGTTGGTCAGCACGTTCAGCCGTCCACGGTGCGCCATACCTACGACGATTTCGTTCACATCGTAGGTGCCGCCGTGCGAAATAATGGCATCCAGCGCAGGGATAATGCTTTCGGAGCCTTCCAGCGAAAAGCGCTTTTGCCCGACAAATTTTTTGTGAAGGTAGTCCTCGAACCCGGAAGCCTCAACAAGTTTGTCGAAAATATGCAGCTTACTTTCTTTCGAAAGCGTTTCGCGGTTTCTGGAGCCTTCCATCTTCTCCTGCAACCAGCGCACGATGGAGGGTTTCGTCATGTAACGATATTCCACGCCGATGGACTTACAATAGGTTTCATCCAAATGAGCAACAATATCTTTTAATTTTGCTTTTCCGAGGCCGATATCTTTTCCGGCTTCAAATTCGGTTTCCAAATCGCTTTCGGAGAGGTTGAAATTCTCTATATCCAGTGTTGGAGTATAGGTTCGGCGTGTGCGTACGGGATTTGTTTTGGTAAACAGGTGTCCCCTGCGCCGGTAGCCTCGGATGAGGTTCAGCACGGCCATCTCTTTCGCGAAATTTCCGGAAGTAAGCGCGCTTGCCTGCGGTTTGGATGGAAAATCTTTTACGGCGAGATCGAAACCCTGAAAAAAATACCGAAAACTTTCGTCAACACTTTCGGGGTCTTCTTTGTATTGGCTGTATAATGCTTCTATGGCATTGATATCCATATTACCTAACTCGTTAGAGGTATTCATTCGGTCAATTTTATCGGTGTGATTTTTAATAAACCGTAAAGATGAGAAAATTGTTTCGTTTTTGCAACGATTTTGCTTAAAAAACATGCTGTTTCACTTACAACAAGGCGAAATAAAACACGACGATCAGGGATAGCACGTAATAAACTTTTCCCTTGCGGTTTGCATTCTTCAAAAATTTCCGTATCTCAAAAAAAAATGCTAATTTTGCAAGCTTACAAGCATCATTCTGCAATTATTTTTTTAAAACCAACATAAATAACGAAACTAAATGAGTAAAAGCGCTTTACAAATAGCAAGGGCGGGGTATATGCCCAAGATGCCCGAAGGGCTGATAGGAAATGTTAAGATTGAAGAAGGTGCAGCTACCGAGTCGGTAAGAGACAGACGCGAGATCGCAGAGCTCTTCCCGCATACCTATGGCATGCCGATTGTTAAATTTGTGCATACCGATGGCGATCCCGGTGTGGATAAGCCGGTGAATGTGGGAGTTATCTTGTCCGGCGGACAGGCCCCCGGCGGACATAATGTGATTGCCGGCATTTACGACGGCATTAAACGACTGCACGCCGACAGTAAACTCTACGGTTTTATCTTAGGCCCTGCCGGACTTATCGAACACAACTACAAAGAGCTCACCGGCGATATTATTGACGAATATCGTAACACAGGCGGCTTTGATATCATCGGCTCGGGACGCACCAAACTGGAAACCACAGAGCAATTCGATAAAGGATTGGAAATCCTGAAAAAACTCGACATTCAAGCCGTAGTGATTATCGGCGGCGATGATTCCAACACCAACGCCTGCGTGCTTGCCGAATATTACAGTTCCATCAATGCCGGCGTGCAAGTGATCGGATGTCCCAAAACCATTGACGGCGACCTGAAGAATGAACAAATTGAAACATCCTTCGGATTCGATACTGCATGCAAAGTATATTCCGAACTGATCGGGAATATTGAACGCGATTGCAACTCGGCACGCAAATACTGGCACTTCATCAAAGTAATGGGGCGCTCTGCTTCGCATATCGCGTTGGAATGCGCGCTGCAAACGCATCCGAACCTGTGTATCATTTCGGAAGAAGTGGAAGCCAACGACTGGTCGCTCGACGATATTATTGATCAAATAGCCACGGTTGTGGCAAACCGGGCTGAAAAGGGAATGAACTTCGGTACGGTTATCATTCCCGAAGGGCTCATCGAATTTATTCCGGCCATGAAATTGTTGATCAACGAGTTGAACGATTTTCTTGCCAATATTGACGATTTCAGCATTGTGCGCCGCTCGCAGCAACGCGATTACATCATCAGCAAACTGACACCCGAAAACTCAAGAATATACTCCACGCTGCCGGAGAAAGTGGCAAAACAACTCGCGCTGGATCGCGACCCGCACGGCAACGTACAGGTTTCCATGATCCAAACCGAAGAATTGCTGGCGCAAATGGTTGCCCACAGGCTTGAGGAATGGGCG
>JAQVEB010000306.1 GCA_028698105.1 Petrimonas sp.
AACGTGGATGCCTTGCTGGTCATCAACAACGAACGCCTTCGCGATATTTATCACGACCTGACCATGCTCAACGCCTTTGCCAAAGCCGACGACACATTGGCTATTGCAGCTAAAAGCATCGCAGAGATCATTACCGTTCAGGGCCATGTGAACCTCGACTTTGCCGACGTAAACACCACGTTGAAAGATGGCGGCGTTGCCATCATGAGCCGTGGAGTGGGGCACGGAAAAGATCGGGTAACCGATGCCATTGCCGATGCGTTGCACTCGCCGCTTTTGAACAACAACGATGTTTTCAGCGCGAAAAAGATACTCCTCAATCTCTCCTTCGGAGAAGAAAATCCGTTGATGATGGAAGAAATGAACGCATTGCACGATTTCATGTCGAAATTCAGTCCGCAAATCGAAGTAATATGGGGATTGGCGGTTGAGGAAGATTTGGATGAAGAGGTAAAGATTACGTTGTTGGCTACCGGATTCGGGATTAGCAGCATTCCCGGAATTGAGGAACAGTGGATCGCCGAGTCGCGTGCCGAAGAGTTGGAACGTAAAATACAGGAGGATGCGGCACGGGAAGAAGAAGAGAAAAATCAGGTGTTGATTGAGAAATATTACGGTAAAGAGGGGCTTAAAAGCCTTTCGGCATCCAACTACAAGCTGGAACCGTTTATATTGACCATCGAGGAAATGGACGACGATAAAATTTTGGAAGCGATGGAAAGGGTGGCCGTCTTTAAACGTGAGCGGGATTTTAATCCACGGACGTTCCGTTCCGAAGTTCATCCGTCATCGGCTTCTTTATTCGATTAATCACGTAAAACAAAAGCAATTATGGGACTTTTTGAAACAATCACCGAAGATATAAAAAAAGCGATGCTCGCAAAAGACAAGGTGCGGCTTGAAGCCTTGCGCGGAATAAAAAAGGAATTTCTCGAAGCCAAAACCGCCAAAGGCGCCGGCGACGAGCTTTCGGACGAAACGGCAACCGCTATTTTGCAAAAAATGGTGAAGCAGCGCAAAGACAGCGCCGAAATTTACACTTCACAAAACCGCGAAGATTTAGCCGGCGACGAAATCGCGCAAATGAAAGTTATTCAGGAATATTTGCCGGCGCAGCTTTCGGACGAAGAACTCGAAGCCGCCGTTCGGCAAATCATTGCCGATACGGGCGCGGCTTCCATGAAGGATATGGGTAAGGTAATGGGCACGGCCACCAAACAACTCGCCGGCAAAGCCGAAGGGCGCGCCATTTCGGAAATGGTTAAAAAATTATTGAGCTAACATTTTCATTCAACTAACTATACGATGAAACAGATCATTGGATTACTTGTTTCGGCCTTCTTGTTTGCAGGCCTTCACGCGCAGGAATTATCCTGCAAAATGGAAGAACTTACCGCTCCCGATTTCGTGAAGGCGGTAGAAAAAAGCTCAAAAACTGCTATTTTACCTATCGGTGTTTTCGAAAAACACGGCTCGCACATGCCGCTCGGTACCGATCTTTTAACAGCTCGCGAGATAGCGCTTCGCGCTGCCGAAAAAGAGTACACCGTAGTTTTTCCGTGGTATTATTTCAGCCAGATCAACGAGGCTCGCCACCAGCCGGGCACCATTGCTTATTCGCCCGAACTGATATGGAAGGTGTTGCAGGAAACGCTCGATGAACTCAGCCGGAACGGCTTCAAAAAGATCATTATTTTCAACGGACATGGCGGCAACAACGCGTTCCTGAATTATTTCGGCATGGCGCAGCTGTCGGAAAAACGTGATTATGCGTTGTACTGGTTTCAACCGACGCATGATCCCGAAGTCATCAAAAAAGCCGAAGCACTTACGCAACACGATAAATACGATCAGCACGCCGGAAATACGGAGACTTCCATGGTAAAAGCTATTGTTCCCGATTTGGTGCACCCGGACAGGGCCGGTCAGCAATCGGGTGTGGATATGGATCGGCTGAAGAACCTGCCGAACGTATATTCCGGTATCTGGTGGTATGCCCGCTATCCCAACCACTATTCGGGCGACGGTAGTAAGGCGAATGCCGAAGCCGGTGAACTGTTGTTGAATTCTGTGGTTGATCAGTTCGTGAAAAGTATCCGCGATATCAAAGCGGATAAAAATGTACCCGCACTACAGGAACAGTTTTTTAACGAATCGGATAATCCGTTGAAAACGAAGCAGTAATACGCATTTATCGGGGATTATTGGGTAGAGGATACGGTTTGTACTCTTTCTTCAGCCGTTTAGGGATATAATTTTGTTTTTCCGCTTTTTTATTGATTTTTTCCAGCGCTTTTTGTTGATCTTTGCCCGCATCGAAATCGGAAGAAAGGAAGAGCACCGAAAGGGTTTCCTCGTCAAGTTTTTTAATTTTAAAGACAGCCGGTGCATTTTCAACGATAACATTTTTGATCAATCTCACTTCGTAGTCTTTTTTCGGGTCATAATCAAAGGAAATGTTGTCGTATCCCATGCTGTATAGCCTTATTTTAGCCGTTTTCGGGTGATGGATAAACAACACTTTCCCTTCGTTATTCGTTACGCCTCCCTGTAACGTTTTGTTTGAAGAGGTAACGGATTCCACTAAAACCCCGGGGAGTACAAACCCCTGATTATCTACGACTTTTACCGTGATGGTGTCTTTTTTTGTACCATTGATTTTCGTTACGGAGCTTCGCTCGCCCGAATAAGCATCCGTGTTTACGATTAAGTAATCGTCAACCCGTTCATACGTCCCGCTTCCCGTTTTGTTCGTCATTGGGCTTCCAATTTCATCCATCGAGAAATACAGTTTATTGTTTTCAAACTTCAGTTCATCGTTCCCATCCTTAAACGTTCCCTCAAATTCCTGAGCGGAAAGAGAAGCGGAGACAATAAAAGCGAGCAGCAGTGCGTATATTTTATTCATTTCGGTGTTGTTAAAATGCGTGAATTATTCTTTCGTGCAAATGTAAGATAAAAATTACGGAATAGCGCTTCCCGTCGTTGGATTTAACAATTTAGCCGACACAAAAAACACATAAACCGTGAAATTCGGATTATGTGTTATCCTGTTTATAGCCGTAAAGCCGGGGTCAATAAGTAACCACGGATTTCGCGCGCATAACTTCATCTACAACTGTTCCGGCAGCAATAAGTTTGCTTTCGGGCAACAGTTCATCGGACGTGAGGCCGCGATTCTTTACGCACGGGTTGCAAAGCAAAAGTTCGCCTTCGAGTTCGATGAACGATTTCATTAACTCGCCAATCGGCATTAGACCGGGATGTGAAACTTTTTCTGCTTCGCCTTTTTTTGCGAGCATCACGGCGTGTGCCTGCAAAATTACGGTTACTTTCACGTCCGTACTCAAAGCTCCGTTTGCCAACACAAAGGCCAATGTTGATTTTTCGGGATTCTCCGGCCCGTATGTGCAGATTATCAATAACTTATCTTCCATAACACTGTTTTTTTAATGTTTATCTCGTAAAGGTACACATTCGGTAAAAAATCCCAACAAAAAACTCAAAACAGTTTCCGATTAAAATGTTAAATATGCGGAAATATTTGAATAATGAACGTACGTTCATTACTTTTGTGATAAAAAAACAACAATATGCCGCGTCCACAACGAAACCGAAAAGTACATTATCCGCCTAAAATGAAAGGATTTTCACCTTTTGGAATAGTGCAGATAGAAAAAGATTCGGTGGTTTTAAATTACGATGAGTTTGAA
>JAQVEB010000307.1 GCA_028698105.1 Petrimonas sp.
TTTCTAAAACGTTGTTCAAAACCTAAATTAAGAATCGGGATGTGTATTTTCTATGAGTTGTACAAATGTGATATGGGTTGAAATTCATCTGATATCGCTAATCCCATTAACTGTTAATTGTCAATTATGCCTTATTTTAATTTATCAGTGCTATTCCGCGTTCACCTATTCATCGTCGTTGCCAATCTCTTCAGGATACATTAGCAATCAATCCGAAGTTTTTAAGTATTTAACCAAACATCGGTAGGATGATAGGTAAGTACTGCGAAGATAATAAATGTTTTTTATAGTAAAAGACACTTCAACAAACTGTTTTCCGGACAAATCGAATCAACTTTTACCGAAATTCTTACCTTATTTAAATACAAAACGACACAAACAAATTATAGTCAAATGTTTATGCCGTTTTTTATGTTGTCCCACCAAGATTCGAACTTAGACTGGCTGAACCAAAATCAGATGTGCTACCATTACACCATGGGACAATCCTTACATGCTTCGTGAAAAGCAGTGCAAAAGTAGTACAACCTTTGCTAATATGCAAGTTTTTATTAACTTTTTTATTCTGCGATCAGGAGGAAGTAATTTTTCTTTCCCCGTTGCGCCAGCAGATATTTATCTCCTATGAGAAACGAAGAATTGATCGTTGCATCAAAATCTTCGAGCTTATCTTTGTTGATGCTCACGCCGCCTGCTTGCGTGGTTTTGCGCATTTCGCCCTTCGACGGGAAAACAGCGGCCTCTTCCGTAAGCAGATCAACGGCTTTTATTCCTTCGGAAAGCTTCGCTTTGGAGATTGTGAACTGCGGAACGCCTTCGAAGACTTGCAGGAACGTTTCTTCGTCAATCTTGCGAAGCGCATCGGATGTTGCCCGTCCGAAAAGTATTTCCGAAGCGTTCACAGCCATGTCGTAATCTTCGCGCGAGTGTACCATCACCGTTACTTCTTCTGCAAGGCGTTTTTGCAACGGGCGCAGGTGAGGCGCCGCCTGTTGTTCGGCAACGAGCGCACTTATTTCGTCTTTGGATAGGGCCGTGAATATTTTGATGTATTTTTCGGCATCGGCATCGCTCACGTTCAACCAGAATTGATAAAAATTATAGGGCGAAGTGTAACGGCGGTCGAGCCACACATTTCCGCTCTCGGTTTTACCGAATTTGCCGCCGTCGGCTTTCGTGATCAGCGGACAGGTGAGGGCATAAGCTTCGCCTCCGTCTTTGCGGCGGATCAGTTCAGTGCCGGTGGTAATGTTTCCCCACTGATCGGAACCGCCCATTTGCAGGCGGCAGCCTTTTTCGCGATAAAGATGCAGAAAATCGTATCCCTGAAGCAGTTGATACGAAAATTCGGTGAACGACATGCCCTCGCTCGATTCGCCGGAGAGGCGTTTTTTTACGGAATCTTTCGCCATCATGTAATTTACGGTGATGTGCTTGCCGATGTCGCGGATGAAATTCAGAAAACCGTAATCTTTCATCCAGTCGTAGTTGTTGACCATGAGGGCTTTATTGGGAATATCGCTCTCAAAATCGAGAAATTTGGCCAATTGCGCTTTCATTCCGTTCTGATTGTGACGCAAGGTTGCTTCATCCAGCAGGTTGCGTTCCGACGATTTCATCGAAGGGTCGCCGATCATTCCCGTTGCACCGCCTATCAGTGCGATAGGGGTGTGCCCCGCGCGCTGAAAGTGTTTCAGCATCATCACTCCAACCAGGTGGCCTATATGCAGCGAATCGGCAGTTGGGTCAAAACCGATGTAAGCCGACGTTCGTTCCTTTAACAGTTGTTCTTCCGTGCCGGGCATAATGTCCTGTATCATGCCGCGCCAGCGGAGTTCTTCCACAAAATTCATAATAAATTCAAATTGTAATTCGGTTGTTATTCAATAGATGTTCAATTATTTTGCGCGTTTCGTTGCTAATTTCCACGACGCGACCCATTGCCATTGAATTCCACGAAGTGAATAACGCGAAGCAAAACAGCTATTGAAAAATTGACTGCAAAGGTAACGTTTTCTTTCAGAAAAAACAGGAAGAAGATTGATTATTCCGTTATCTTGCACGTTTTATTTGCTCAATTTGAATTTGTAAATATAAAATGAATTTGGATCAATATTGGTTTCCAATAAATTATTATTGATAGCTTGCGTTTGCTCAACAGGAACGATCAGGAAAGGATTTTCTATTGTATTTTCAGCGTCTAAATCGGACGACGTTAGTGTGATCAATCGTCCGTTACTCAATCGTTCATTTCGTCTCAGTCCATTGAAATTCAGTTTTACGGGCTGCGATTTATCGGAGGTATTTATTATTTTCACAATTACTTCATTGGTTTTTTTATCCCAAACCGAACTGGCGAACAGACCGTTTTGGCCGTTGGCGCCGGTTACCGCTTTACCATTCATGGAAAGAGGCAGCACGTTTGTCCCTTTGTTAAGCGAATAGAGTTGTTGAACGTAATAACTCACGGTTTTTACGGTATTCAGGTTGTCGAACCAAATCATATCCGGACGCCATTGCCAGCCGTCAACATGTGCAAAAAGTGGTGCGTAAGTGGCCATGTGAACGATATCGGCATTGCGTTCCAAACCCGTCATAAACGCAGCTTCGAGAAGCGAAGTGTAAAAATGATTCCATTTTTTGCCTTTTCCGTGACAGGCATATTCGCCGGCAAATACTTTTGGCCCCTTACGGTCGTAATTGTCGTAACGCGCACCTTGCGATAGGAACCAACTCTCGGGACGATAAAAATGCTCGTCCACCAAATCCGCATTCAAACGTCTCATTTCGGGCCAAAGGTATTCAAATTGATCGCCTTCTGATCCGGGGCCCGAACTTCCGATCACTTTTATCTCGGGATGATATTTACGAAAAGCATCCAAAAAAGGTTTCAATCGCGCCGGATATTCCGGCCCCCATTGCTCGTTGCCAATGGCAATGAATTTGAGGTTGAACGGCGCGGGATGCCCCATATCGGCACGTAGTTTACCCCATTTTGTGGAGGTATCGCCGTTGGCAAATTCAACCAGATCGAGCGCATCCTGAATATATCCACCCAGTTGGGCTACCGGAATATGGGCGCTTTCGTTGTTATTCTGAAATTGGCAGGCCAATCCGCAATTCACCACGGGAAGAGGTTCTGCCCCAATTTCTTCTGAAAGAAGGAAAAACTCATAAAATCCCATTCCGTAACTCTGGTAATAATCGGGAAAAAAGCGGTGCATGAAGGTGTACTGCCAGCGATTTTCATTTAACGGGCGGTTCTCCACCGGGCCTACGCTGTTTTTCCAATTATAGCGCGTGTCCAGATCGGTTCCTTCGATGATGCAACCGCCCGGAAAACGAAAGACTCCGGGGCGAACATCGTAAAGCGCTTGCGCTAAGTCTTTTCGCAAGCCGTTTTCGTGTCCTTTCCACGTGTCAACGGGAAATAGTGAAATGTGTTCTAAATCCACACCTTCGTTCGATAATAAAAATATGCGAAGACGTGCGTGAGCAAATGTTTTTGCCGGTTTCAGGATGAGGGTGTATTTTTTCCATTCCTTGGAATCTATAACCAATTCTTGCGAAGCAAAGGCTTGATTTTCATCGTTGGAGGAGATATTCACTAATTCCACTCTTATCTTGCTGTTTTCGTTTTCCAACTTTCGTGCCCAAACGGTTAACCGGTATTCCTCTCCTTCTTTTACACCTATACCAAAATAGCCCA
>JAQVEB010000031.1 GCA_028698105.1 Petrimonas sp.
ACGGTATTATTTTGATTTTGTTGCGAATATCATCGGCAATATCAATGTGATTTTGGACAATTTCGTTCAACGAAAGTACAGGCAAATCAATGACTTTTTCCAAAGCTAAGTATTCGCGAAACGACAGTCCGTACAGCTCAAATTTTACGGCTCGGCGACTCAAGTCGGCATCCGATTTATAAATTTCCAAAATGGAAGACCCTGTGAATACGGTTTTTAGTTCGGGATAATTGTCGTACACATTTTTCATTTCCAACGACCAGTTCGGGTATTTATGCACTTCATCCACAAATAAATGTGTACCCCCATACACTGAAAATCTTTCCACGAAATCGAGCAGGCTGTTTTTCGAGAGCCACAAATTATCCAAACTCACGTAAACAGCTTTGTTTTTGTCGGGAAAATGTCGCGAATGTGTTGCAGCATCATGGTGGTTTTGCCGGTTCCGCGTGCGCCCATGATACACGTCATTCTTTCGTTCCAATCAATTTCGGAATGAAGATAGCGTTTAAAATCGGTTTTTTCTGCCGAAATTAATTTGCGATATGTATTTAGCAGGCCATCCATTTTTATTAAGATAGATGTTTAGGGCAAAGATAAAAATAGTTATCCAGACAACCAAATATTTTAGTAATTTGATTATTGCTATAACGAATAATTTCATAAAATAGTTATAGCTATAACTATAATTACTACCCAAAATGCCTTAAAATAGCTGATACTTTTTCATAATATCCTCTTCCGAAAAGATTTAAATGGACTAACAAGTAATATAGTTGATATAGTTCGATTTGCTCATTGTAGTTTTCGGTTTTTGGCATTATTTCGTGGTAAGCGTCGTAAAACGATTGTCCAAAACCGCCGAAAAGCCTGCTCATCGCAATATCTACCATGGAATGGCCGTAATACGTAGCCGGATCAATAAGGTACGGCGTGCCGCCGGAGGCGATCAGGTAATTTCCGCTCCACAAATCGCCGTGCAACAGCGATGGTTGTACGGTTCCGAATACAGCGTCGAATAACTTTACGGCTTTCTCTTCTCGCGGAATTTCATTTTTGGCAAGCAAACGGTTATCGAGCGCGAGTTGAAGTTGCGGCAATATGCGTTCCGTCCAGTAAAATTTGCTCCAGTTTTTGTGTGGCATGTTCCTTTGCGACAGGCTGCCAATAAAGTTGTCTGTCGAAAAACCGAAATCAGTGTTTGTGCATTGGTGCAGTTTGGCGAGTTGTGTTCCAAGCCGTTGATAATCGGACGAGTCGGGACGTTTGCTTTCCACAAAATCCATCAGCAAAAACGATTTTCCTCCCACCGAATCCACCAGATGCACATACGGAACGGCAATAGTTTTTGTCTCTTCAATGGCTTGCAAACCCTTATGCTCCGCGTGAAACATTGCTAACGCAAAAGGTTTTGAATTAACTTTCAAAAAATATTTCGATGCTTCGGTTTGCAACAAATAGGCCGAAGATATATCGCCGCCGGAAACAGAACGATAGGAGGTGATCTGTGGATGAATTTTCTCCGAAATATGCCCGATAAGTTCTTTCAACGTTACTTAGAGTTATTTAAATGCGTTTATAAACCTCCTGGAACGGCACTCTAAACCGTTCGCCCCAGATGCCGCGCGTTCCTTTTCGTATGCCGCAGGGAATAATCATATTGATTTCGGCGGAATAAGGCAATTTAAGAATCTTCTTTACGCGACGGCTGTCGAATCCTTCGAGCGGACAGGTGTCGTAACCTTCGTTTGCCATGGCAATCATAAAAGTCTGCGCTGCAAGCCCGCAGGTTTTATGCACCACCACGCGCATATCGCTCTCCGAAACATTGGTAACCATCGGACGGAAAAGGCTGATAGTTAAGGCGAGCGCTTTTCTGAACCATCCGAGCAGAAAGAAAAAGCGGCTGTAAATGAACGGCATAACGCCGTTATAATATTTAAGGCGATCTTTCCAGCGTTTTTCCTGTCGTTCGGGCGGACTGTATTTGACAATATTTCCTTTTTCAAAAGCTAAAACGGCTTTTGCGCGTTTGCGATGCAAGTCTCTGCGCGTTACAAAAACAACCATTTGTTTTGCCGTTTCGGTTGCACGTTGGTCGAGACAAGCGTGCGAGAGCTTTTTCATTGTTTCGGGATCGGTAACGTGGTAAAACTCCCAAAGCTGCATGTTGGAGCTCGTTGGAGCAAGCGTTGCCATTTCAATGCAATGCTTTACTTTTTCGGTATCCAACTCTTTTTCCGCATCGAAATAGCGCACCGAACGGCGGAATTGAAGGGTTTCTTCTAATGTCATACTTTATAATTGTAGGATGGAAGATGTTTGTTTCTCCCAAACGATTTATAAAAATCGCGAGATATCAACAAAGTCTCGTTATTTATAACTACTTATTATTTTTTCAAAATTCGCAGATTTAATAAAATTTTGTTTCTTTTTATTGACATTTATAGCTTTTAAAAGTCCAAGGTTAACCAACCCCTTTAAATCGGTTCTAGCTGTATAGCCTGATATTAAAAACCGATTTTCCATTTCTTTTACGCTCAAAACTCTGTCTGAGTCATCGTAAATTAGTTTTAATATTTGTGCTTGTCTCTCATTAACATTAGAAATCCTTAAAAACTTGGCTGCTTGATTTACTTCTTTTTGTTTGTGATTGATATATTCTTTTAAAGCGTCGTACGCTTTTTTCATCGTTTTCAGATTGTAAGTAATAAAATATGAAAGGTCATTTTCATCATTTTCGGTATATAGAAATGACTTTTCGTATTGACTTTTAGTGTCTTTAATAATTCTTGATATTGAAAGATATTCAGTTAACCAATACCCGTTTTTCAGTAAATACCAGTAGAATAGAGCGCGAGCTGTCCTTCCGTTACCATCTGAAAATGGGTGAATCCATGCAACCATAAAGTGGATTATTATTCCTTTGATAATTGGATGAATAAAATTTTGCGATTCGGTGTTAAAAAAAGTACACAATGCGTTAATTAATTGGGGCAATTCAATATAAGAGGGTGGATTGTGCACCACTTCGCTGGTTGAGTGATTAACCACATAGATATTGTCATTTGTTCTATAGGCTCCTTCTTCATCCTTTTTATCTAGAGTATCTTTTGTAATAAGACTGTGAATATAAAGTAGTTCTTCGGATGAAAGCTTCTCACTTTTGCTTTGAGCAATGTATTTTATTGTATTATAATTGTTTAAAATCATTTGTTCGGAAATACTTTTCGGCCTTAGTTCTTTCTGCAACATTTCTTTTGCCTTTTTTCTTGTCGTAACAGCACCTTCCATTTGACTACTCGCGATAGCCTCTTCCATAATCGAGCTGACAAGAAATTTCTCTTTATCTGATTCTGCGATTCCGACATTACTCGTTAATGTTCCCCCGATATTCATATCTAAAAAGTGTAGCATTTGTTGAATATATTCGGTAAAAACATATTTGAATAAATATTTATTAAATAAAAAGGGAGTTTGTTTTACAAAACGACTAAACTTTACAGCATTCCAAAGTTCTTCGGGTCTATGATTTTTGCTTTTGTATTTAACCCTATCCCAATATAAATATTCATTATTAATGGATATCAATAACTCGCTGGAGATTTCAAAATAGAGTTGCAAATTGTTTTCCAGCAATTTATCTATCTCAAACTTTGGCGGTAATTCAATCATATTCTTCGATTTTCCACAAAAATAAATAAAAATTGCGAGATTCTGCCAAAATCTCGCAATTTTTATAGTAAAATAAACTAAGTTGATGCTTATCTATCCTTGCAACGTAGCAATACTCTCTTTCAGCACCGTAATTTTACTTTCCGCATCGGCTTGTTTTTTGCGTTCGTTTTCCACGATTTCGGGTTTCGCGTTTTGCACAAAACGTTCGTTGCCCAGTTTTTTCATCACCGATTGCAAAAATCCCTCCTGATACTCAAGCTCCGCTTTCAGTTTTTTCAATTCGGACTCGGTGTCCATCTTGTCGGCCAACGGCACGGTAAATTCGGTGGTTCCAACGAGGAAACCCGATGCACCGGGCTGCTTTTCCGATACCTGCGAAATGGACGAAAGGTTGCACATTTTGGAAATAACGCTGTTGAACCGGTCGTTGTAACTTCCAATAACCTGTAACTCCAGCGTCTCTTTTTGCGGGATATTTTTCTCCAAGCGAATGGTGCGTACTCCGGCAATTATCTGCTTCACTTCGTCGAAATCCGAAAGCAGTTTTTTGCTTAACGGGCCTTCTTTGGGTTGATGAGCTACCATGATGCTGTCGCCCGGTTTACGTTCGTAAAGCGCCTGCCACAATTCTTCGGTAATGAATGGCATGAACGGATGCAACAAGCGAAGTAGTGCATCGAAATAATGCAACGTAAATTTGTAGGTTTCTTCGTCAATCGGCTGTCCATAAGCAGGTTTGATGATTTCGAGATACCACGATGAAAACTCGTCCCAGAAGAGCTTGTAAAGTAACATCAATGCTTCAGATAGTCGGTATTTCGAGAACAAATCGTCCATTTCGGCAATGGTTTCCGATAGTTTTCCCTGGAACCAGTCAATGGCGATTTTGGACGATTCGGGTTGCCCCTCCCCCGAAAGGAGGGTAGCTCCTCCTCCTTTGGAGGGGGTTGGGGGGAGGCTCCATCCTTTTATCAACCTAAAAGCATTCCAAATCTTGTTGTTGAAATTGCGCCCTTGCTCGCAAAGCGTTTCGTCGAAAAGCAGATCGTTTCCGGCAGCCGAGGACAAAAGCATTCCCATACGAACGCCGTCGGCGCCGTATTTATTCATCAATTCGATGGGGTCAGGCGAGTTGCCGAGCTGTTTCGACATTTTCCGTCCAAGTTTGTCGCGCACGATTCCCGTGAAATATACGTTGCGGAAGCACGGCTCGGCGCGATACTCGTAACCCGACATGATCATGCGCGCCACCCAAAAGAAAATAATATCGGGGCCGGTTACCAAATCGCTGGTGGGATAATAATAATTAATATCTTTATTATCGGGATGATTGATGCCGTCGAAAACGGAAATTGGCCACAACCACGAGGAAAACCACGTATCGAGTACGTCTTCGTCCTGCTTTAAAGTATAGCCTCCCCCAACCCCTCCCAAGGAGGGGTGTTTATCTGCGATTTCTCTTGCTTTCTCCTCATTTTCCGCAACGATAATTATCTGTTGCCTGCTTCCCCCTTCGGGGGGATTGAGGGGGGCGGCATAATAGGCCGGAATCCGATGTCCCCACCACAGTTGCCGCGAAATGTTCCAATCGCGGATGTTTTCCATCCAGTGTCGGTAAGTGGTTTTATATTTTTCGGGATAGAATTTGATCGTGTCATTCTCGACGGCATCCAGTGCCGGTTTTGCCATTTCTTCCATTTTCAGGAACCATTGCATGGAAAGTTTGGGCTCGATAGGAACATCGGTGCGTTCCGAGAAGCCTACTTTATTGGTGTACGGTTCGATTTTTTCAAGCAAGCCGGCTTCCCGCAAGTCTTTTTCGATTTGTTCGCGCACGGCAAAACGATCCATTCCCGCATATTGCGCACCGTGTTCGTTGAGTGTGCCGTCGGGATTGAAGATATCTACGGATGGCAAATCGTATTTTTCGCCCAATACGTAGTCGTTTACGTCGTGTGCGGGCGTAACTTTCAGGCAGCCCGTACCGAATTCCACATCCACATATTCGTCTTCGATAACCGGAATCACTCTGTTGATGAGCGGAACGATCACTTTTTTGCCTTTCAGATGGGCATTTTTGGGATCGTTGGGATTGATGCACATGGCGGTATCGCCCATAATGGTTTCGGGACGGGTGGTGGCGATCACGGCAAAAACCTCTCCCTGCCCCCCTTCGGAGGAGGGGGAAACGGCGTCGTCTACAACTTTATACTTTAAATAGTACAGTTTCCCGTTCACTTCCTTGTGGATCACTTCTTCGTCGGAAAGGGCGGTAAGTGCTTTCGGGTCCCAGTTTACCATGCGAACGCCGCGATAAATCAGTCCTTTGTCATACAAATCGCAGAAAACGCGCAGCACGCTTTCGGATCGGATTTCGTCCATCGTGAAGGCAGTTCTGTCCCAGTCGCACGATGCGCCGAGTTTCTTGAGTTGCTCCAAGATGATTCCGCCATGTTCGTGCGTCCAGTCCCATGCGTATTTCAAAAACTCATCGCGCGAAAGATCGTTTTTCTTAATTCCTTTTTCTGTCAATCGGTTTACCACTTTGGCTTCGGTAGCGATGGAGGCGTGATCGGTTCCGGGAACCCAGCAAGCATTTTTTCCCTGCATGCGCGCGCTACGCACCAATACATCCTGAATGGTGTTGTTGAGCATGTGTCCCATGTGCAGCACGCCGGTTACGTTTGGCGGCGGAATAACGATGGTAAACGGCTCACGATCATCGGGTTCGGAGTGAAACAGCTTGTTGTCCATCCAATATTGATACCACTTATCTTCTACCTCTGCAGGGTTGTATTTACTTGCAATTTCCATATTCTTTTGATTTGAAGTGCAAAAATACAAAAAAAAGGGAAGCGCATAAAAAGTTCCGTTGACTTAGTTGAATTTAGCCAAAAAGGATTTTGGAAAAATGTTATGGGAGCAATCAGTATTTCTTCAACTCATTCAGGATGGCATTTTTTTGTTTGACTCCGACAATTCGGTTCATCTCTTTGCCATCTTTGAAAATGATCAACGTGGGAATTCCGCGTATTTTATATCGCTGCGCGATGGATTGATATCTTTCAACATCAATTTTTCCTACACGTGTTGAGGTATCTTTCAGTTCTTCGGCAACGTCGTTCAATATGGGTGCCATCATTTTGCAAGGCGCACACCAGTCGGCCCAGAAATCAACCAACATTACCCGCCCTTTCAATTGCTGATTGAAGTTTTTATCGTTGAGCGTAACAATCGCATCGTGATTTTTTACGGTAGGAATATTTTTCATTCTTCTTTTAGCCATGATAATCAAAACAATAAATCCTAAAACAAGTGCGCCTAAGACGATGAGTACAATTTTCATATTTGGTTTTTAATTTATAATTTATTCCGTATAAAGCAGATATGGTTTGCGTTGCTGTTTGAATTTTACCACATCGCAAAACCATTTATCCTTTATTTGTTGCGCCGATTTTCCGGCAATGATATCCTGACGGATGTAATCTACGCCGACCAGTTTCTCGAAAAAAGACGTGAAAAACTGGTCTCCCATTTTCAGGTTACTGTATCCGTCTATAACGTAACTGAGATCGAAACCGTTTTTCCAGATATAATCATCGGAAACGTTCCGCAAATCTACTCCGTAACATTTTTGGTTTAACAAGGGCGGATTTTTTGCGCCTGGAATGCTTCGCGGGGTAAACGAAAAATCGGAACCTTTAAATTTTGGATGGCCGTACGCTTCAAAGGGAAAAGAAGTTCCCCGCCCAAGGCTCATTACCGTTCCTTCGAAAAGACAAGTTGACGGATAGAGGTAAATGGAATGAATATTCGGCAGGTTGGGCGATGGCGCAATCGGCAATTCGTATCGGGTTTGGTGTGTGTAGTTTTCGCAGGGAATAACCGTTACGTCACACACGCTGCCTTGCGGCAACCATCTTTCGCCGTTGATCATCAATGCCAGTTCGCCGAGCGTCATGCCGTGCACCACGGGGATAGGCAGCCAGCCCACACCCGATTTGTGTTTCATGTCCAAAATGGGGCCGTCCACGTAAAATCCGTTGGGATTCGGCCGGTCGAGAACGATCATTTTCTTTCCCGCTTCGGCGCAAGCATCCATCATACGAGCCATGCTTGCGTAGTAGGTGTAAAACCGCAATCCAACATCCTGCAAATCGAAAAGCAGGATATCGAATTGTTTCATTTTATCTGCCGAAGGCTTTCCTCCTCCGCTGCCGTAGAGCGACCAAATGGGGATTCCCTTTTTTTTATCAATGGAACTGGATACGTGCTCGCCGGCATCTGCCGTTCCCCTGAAACCGTGTTCGGGAGAGAAAATACCCACAACGTTGAATTTGTTTTTTACCAGCACATCCACCAGATGTTCGTTCCCGATCATTCCCGTTTGGTTGGACAGCACGGCCACCCGTTTTCCCCGCAATAGCGGAAAATATTGATCGGTGCGTTCTGCGCCGACTTTCACCTTATCGGTTTGAGAAAACGCGGAAAAAGAGATAAAAAGAGCGGCGAGAAGGATATATTTTTTCATAAAAATCTTGTTAACTTTCGGTTTCGGTTTTGCTGTATTTTTGTTGCTCGTGTAAACGATCAAATTCTTCTTCCAGCGAAACGAGGTCTTTTTTTATTTTTTGCAGACGTTTCACAGCATCCAATCGTTTTTCCTCGTCGTCTTTTTTCGATTTCAGCGTTTGGCGCGCACCTTCCAGCGTCATTCCTTTTTCCTTAACCAGGTGATATACGACTTCCACTTGTTCGATGTCGTTTTTGGTATATTGGCGCGTTCCGCCTGATGTTTTTTTCGGGTTGATGTTATCGAATTCTTTTTCCCAGAATCGCAACAGCGATACGTTCACGGCGAAATGATCGGCTACTTCCTGAATGGAGTAAAACAGCCGCTTGTCGTTGAACTGGATTGGTTTCTTACGTTTGCCCATAGATGCGATGAGTTTTTTGTGACACAAATATACAGATTTTTCCACAAACCCCAAGAAAATTGTATCTTTGCACCTTGAAAATAAAGAACAAAGAGTAAAGAATAAGGAACAAAGACATTGAACTTTGCACCTTAAACTATTAAACTGCAATTTTTAATGATGACTTCACAAGAAATACGCCAATCGTTTAAAGACTTTTTTGCTTCAAAGCAACATCAAATAGTGCCTTCGGCACCCATGGTTATTAAAGGCGATCCTACACTGATGTTTACCAATGCCGGTATGAATCAGTTTAAAGATATTATTTTGGGGAATGCGCCCATTAAGTATCCGAGAATAGCGGATTCGCAAAAATGTTTGCGCGTGAGCGGAAAGCACAACGATCTGGAAGAGGTGGGACACGATACGTATCATCACACCATGTTCGAAATGCTGGGAAACTGGTCGTTTGGCGATTATTTCAAGAAAGAAGCCATCGCCTGGGCGTGGGAATACCTCACGCAGGTGCTGAAACTCGATAAAGATCGGCTTTATGCCACCATCTTCGAAGGCAGTCCCGATGAAGGTTTGAGTCGCGACGATGAAGCCGCCGGATACTGGCAGAATTATCTTCCTAAAGACCGTATTATCGATGGAAACAAGAAAGATAATTTTTGGGAAATGGGCGATACCGGCCCGTGCGGCCCATGTTCCGAAATTCACATTGACATCCGTCCCGATAGCGAACGCGCCAAGGTGGATGGACTTTCGCTCGTGAATAAAAGCCATCCGCAGGTCATTGAAATTTGGAATCTTGTGTTTATGCAGTACAATCGCAAAGCCGATGGTTCGCTGGAGCCGCTTCCGGCAAAAGTTATTGACACGGGAATGGGTTTCGAACGACTTTGCATGGCCGTTCAGGGAAAATTATCGGACTACGATACCGATGTGTTTCAGCCGATTATTGCTAAAATCGGAGAAATTACAAATACAAAATACGGAGACGATGCCAAAAAAGACATCGCCATGCGCGTGATTGCCGACCATGTGCGCACCATCGCTTTCTCGATAACCGACGGGCAATTGCCCTCGAACGCTAAGGCCGGATATGTTATTCGCCGTATTTTGCGCCGTGCCGTTCGTTATGGTTACACATTTTTGGGTATGCACGAGGCATTTATGTATAAGCTTATTCCTTCGCTCATTGAGGTAATGGGAGACGCGTATCCCGAACTGGAGGCGCAGAAAACGCTGATTGAAAAAGTTATCAATGAAGAAGAAAATTCGTTTTTGAGAACGCTTGAAACCGGAATCCGATTGCTGGAAAAAGAAATTTCGGAGCATAAAAAATCGGAAAGAAACGCACCCCCTTCCCTTTCGGGACTTCCCCCACAAGGGGAAGAAAGCGGTCGAGCATTAAGTGGTGAAATTGCATTCCAACTATATGATACATTTGGATTTCCGTTAGATTTAACGGAGTTAATCCTGCGCGAATATGACATGAAGGTGGATATTGAGGGATTCAACGCCGAAATGCAGAAACAAAAAGAGCGCGCCCGTAACGCCGCTGCCGTTGAAACCGGCGACTGGGTGAAAGTTCGCGACGGTGAAACGGAATTTGTGGGTTACGACGAAACCGAAACCGAAACGAAGGTGCTTCGTTACCGCAAAGTGAAACAAAAAAACAAGGAGTTTTATCAAATCGTACTTTCCAAATCGCCGTTTTATGCCGAAATGGGCGGACAAGTGGGCGACAGCGGATGGTTGGTTGACGAGGATGGAGAAAAAACCGATATTTTCGATACCAAACGCGAAAATAATCTTGCCGTTCATCTCACGAATAAACTTCCGCAGGATGTGGAAGGCGAATTTACAGCCCGCATCAACACCGAAAAACGTACGGCTACCGAATGCAATCACACCGCCACGCACCTGATGCACGAGGCGCTTCGCGAAGTGCTGGGCACGCACGTGGAACAAAAAGGTTCGTACGTTTCGCCCGAAATATTGCGTTTCGATTTCTCGCATTTTCAAAAAATGACACCCGAAGAAATCCGTGCGGTAGAAAGGAAAGTCACCGAAAAAATCCGCAGCAATTTCGCCATCGAAGAACATCGCCATGTTCCCATTGAACAAGCAAAAGCGCAAGGCGCCATGGCGCTTTTCGGCGAAAAATACGGCGATGATGTGCGTACGGTTCGTTTCGGGACATCCATTGAATTGTGCGGAGGAACACATATTTCCAGTACCGGACGTATCGGAACGTTCCGCATTGTGAGCGAAAGCGCCATTGCTGCCGGCGTACGCCGCATCGAGGCCGTTACGGCCAAAGGTTGTGAAGATTATCTTTACAAAATGGAAGACGTGCTTCGCGAAGCCAAGAACAGGATTGCCGCCAACGCGCCCGAAATCATGGCGGGCATCAATAAGTTGGTCAGCGAAAACGAAGAGATGAAAAAACAAATTCAGGAGTTCGTAAAAGAACGCACTGAGCAACTGAAGCAGGATATTATCGCCAAAAAACAGGAAATAAACGGTGTTACGGTTTTTGATGTTCGTTTACCGATGGCCATGACGGATATTATCAAGGACATTGCATTCCAGTTGAAGGGTCAGTTTCCCAAAAATATGTTTTTCGTTGCCGGAACCGAATTTCAGGGAAAACCTACGCTCACGGTTATGCTCAGCGACGATTTGGTTGCCCGCGGATTTCATGCCGGAAACATGGTGCGCGAAGCCGCCAAACTCATCCAAGGCGGCGGCGGCGGACAACCGCACTTCGCCACTGCCGGAGGCAAAAATCCTGACGGATTGAATATGGCGGTGGAAGCGATCTTGAAAAATTTAGCTTAATTTCCCCGACCAAACATCAAAATACACATTAAAACGGCATTTTTTGCCGTTTTTTTTATGATTGGTGTTGCTTTTTCCTTATATTTGAGAGATTTATTTTTCTCAGCTATGGACAAACGGCAAATCACGCTTAAAGATATCGCCAAAGCGCTGAATTTATCGCCTTCAACGGTTTCGCGGGCAATGAAAAACCATCCGGCTATCAGCACGGAAACCAAAGAGCTTGTGCAAAAATATGCCGAAGAACACAAATACAAACCCAATACGCTGGCGCTGCGTCTGCGCACAAACAAGAACAATATTATCGGCGTTATCGTGCCCGAGATCGTGCACTATTTTTTCTCGACCGTGCTCGCCGGGATTCAGGACGAAGCCGAAAGCGAGAACTACAACGTCATCATTTGCCACTCCAGTGAAGATTACGTACGCGAGGTGCGAAGCGTTGAAACGCTTTTGGATGCCCGTGTTTGCGGCGTGCTTGCTTCGCAATCGAAAACCACCACGCGCTACGAACATTTTCAGGAAATTATTGATAACGGCGTTTACCTGGTGTTTTTCGACCGGATATGCACCGGAATAAATACCGATAAAGTGGTGGTTGACGATTACGCCGGTTCGCTCAACGCCGCGGACTACCTGATACAGACCGGGTGCCGCCGCATCGCTTTTTTGGGAGCCGATCCGCATCTGCCCATTTCCAACAACCGCCGTATGGGCTACGAAGACGCGTTGCGCAAAAATAAACTACCCATACAAAAAGAGCTGATAACGGTGTGCGACACCATCGAATTGGCGCATCGGATCATTCCCGAAATGTTAAATCTCGATCCCCTTCCCGATGCGTTTTTCTGCATCAACGATGAAGTGGCGGCGTTTTGCCTGCAATTGGTGAAGAAAAAAGGGTATCGCGTGCCCGAGGATATTTCCATTTGCGGCTTCACCAACGCCTATATCACGCAGGTTACCGAGCCTTCGCTCACGACGGTTGACCAGCACGGTTATGAGATGGGAAAAGAAGCCGTGCGGCTGCTTATAAACCGTATAAGAGGTGTTGAAACGAAAGACGGGGTGGTGAGCCGGTTGATAAAAACCAAACTTGTTGTTCGGGATTCCACACGCTGATACGTTTATGCAAACGTGTGCATAAAAAATAATTTTCTTTCTTACTTTATCGTGTGAAATACGACAGAAAGGTTTGTATATTTGCCTTTTACGGAAATTATTCATAGAAAAACATCTGCATGAAAAAGAGACATCTTTCCTTTTGGGAAATCTGGAACATGAGTTTCGGTTTTCTCGGCATCCAATTCGGTTTTGCGTTGCAAAACGCCAATGTGAGCCGCATTTTCGAAACACTGGGCGCAACGGTGGACAAAATTCCCATTTTGTGGATCGCCGCACCGCTCACCGGCCTTATCGTTCAGCCCATTATCGGGCACCTGAGCGATAAAACGTGGAACCGTTTCGGGCGACGCCGTCCTTATTTCACCATCGGAGCAATTTTTACCACCCTGGCATTGTTCATCATGCCCAACTCACCCGCATTGTGGATCGCCGCCGGCATGCTGTGGATCATGGATGCGTCCATCAATATTTCCATGGAACCTTTCCGCGCTTTTGTGGGCGATAACCTGCCTACGGAACAACGCACAATGGGTTTTGCCATGCAAAGCTTTTTCATCGGCGTGGGTGCGGTAGTCGCTTCGGCTTTGCCGTATATGCTCACCAACTGGTTTGGCGTCTCCAACACAGCGCCTGAAGGTATTATCCCGCAATCCGTTAAATTATCGTTTTACATCGGCGGAGTTGTGTTGTTGAGCGCTGTGCTGTATACGGTTTTCACCTCAAAAGAATATTCCCCCGAAGAGCTGGCGGCTTTTGAGGAAGAAAAAGCGCAAACAACGGGTTTAGGCTACGAGTTGAGAACGCCGGTTACCTCTTCACAATTTATTAAAAACGGAATAACCTGGGCTGTTGCGGGATTAGTGGTTACGGCAGTTGTCATTTTCTTTTCGCTGAACGAGCAGTTGTACATTGTTTCGGGGTTATTGCTGGCTTTTGGATTGATTTTACTCATTTCGGGATTCATATCGAAAAACAACCCGAACCCGAAAGGGATTACCGAAATCATGAACGACTTGCTGCACATGCCTAAAACCATGGGTCAACTTGCCATTGTTCAGTTTTTTTCGTGGTTTGCCTTTTACACGCTTTGGATTTATACCGTTCCGGCCGTTACGCAGCATGTGTACGGAACCATTGACCCGAAATCGGAGATTTACGGAGAAGGCGCGAACTGGGTAGGCGTGCTTTTCGGAGTTTATAACGCTGTTTCGGCCGTTTCGGCGTTTTTGCTGCCGTTGCTGGCGAAACAAATCGGGCGGAAAGCCACACACGCCCTCTCGCTGGCTGTGGGAGGAATCTCCTTTATTTCGTTCTTTTTCATCAAAGATCCTATGCTGTTGATATTGCCCATGGTGGGTATCGGTTTCACCTGGGGTAGCGTGCTTTCCATGCCTTACGCCATTCTCACCGGAGCGCTTCCCGCCAGTAAAATGGGGACGTACATGGGGATTTTCAACTTTTTCATCGTAATTCCGCAGATTTTGGCGGCCAGTATTCTTGGTTTTGTAACCAAGGATATTTTTGGCGGCCAGGTGATCTATGCGATGATACTGGCCGGCTTCTCGCTTCTGTTGGGGGCATTCGCCGTATTCTTCGTTCGGGACAGAGACGATGTATATAAACTCAAAAAATCGTAATATAAAAATGAAAAAAGTACTTTTATTCACAACCGTCGTCCTGCTCTTTCTTTCCTGTGGAAATAAAAAGAAACAGGAACCTGTAGTTCAGCAAGGCCCGTCGGCACACGCCGAATGGGTTTACGATGCCACCATTTACGAAGTAAACGTGCGTCAATACACGCCTGAAGGCACTTTCAACGCTTTTGCCGCCAACTTGCCGAGGTTGAAAGACCTGGGCGTGAAAATATTGTGGTTTATGCCGATACAGACTATCGGCGAAAAAGAGCGCAAAGGAACGCTCGGCAGCTATTATTCCATCCGGAATTATACCGAAGTGAATAAAGAGTTCGGGACGCTGGATGATTTCAGGAATGTGGTGAAACAGGCGCATGATCAGGGAATGAAAGTGATTCTCGACTGGGTGGCTAACCACACCTCGCGCGATAACGTATGGATGTACGAACACCCCGATTGGCACGTGCGGGACAGTTTAGGCAACATTCCAGTGCTGTATGACTGGACGGATATCGGGGAGTTGAATTACGATAACGCCGATATGCGCGCCGAAATGATACGCTCCATGATGTTTTGGGTGCGCGAAGCCGATATTGACGGTTTCCGTTGCGATGTGGCGGGCGAAGTTCCTACCGATTTTTGGGTAACGGCAAAAGATTCACTCAAAACGCTGAAAGCGGATATCTTCATGCTGGCCGAAGCGGAGAAACCGGAGCTAAACGAACAGGCTTTCGATGCGTTTTACGCGTGGGATTTCCATCACAAGATGAATATGGTGGCGCAGGGAAAAGAGAACGCAGATTCGCTGCGTTTATCGCTGAACCGGATGAAAGAGCGTTTCTCCAAAACAGCGATACCGATGTACTTCACATCGAATCACGACGAAAACTCGTGGAACGGAACGGAATTCGAGCGCATGGGCGAGGCTGCCAAAACCTTTGCGGCACTTACGTATATGCTTCCCGGCATGCCGTTGATATACAGCGGACAGGAAGTAGGCTTTAACCGAAGGTTACAGTTCTTCGAGAAAGACAGCATTGACTGGACGGATAAAGGTGGTTTCACTCCGTTGTATCAGTCTCTGGTTGCTTTCAAAAAAGCAAATCCGGCGTTGTTCACGCAGGAAAAAGCAGGTGAAATGATCGAGATCACGAACGATAAACCCGAAAGTGTTTGGTCGTTCAAACGCGTGAAAGGCGCCAATGAAGTGGTTTGCGTGTTCAATTTGAGCAAAGATAACGTAACCGTGAAATTCAACGAAAAAGTTCCCGGAAAGAATTTCAAGTCATTCGCTGATGATCAGGTGGCGAAACCGGCAAAACAAATGAATTTAAAGCCTTGGGAATACAAGGTGTTTTATAAGTAGAGAGTAGAGTGTTGATTGGAGAAAGAGGGCGTTTCCGTAAAAAAGAAAGCCCTCTTTTCTATTATTCGCCTGTTTTAAATTCCGGTTTTTTCCGGTGTTTGGTGCCCTGTTCAAAGGCGTATGCCATCCCGATAAGTTTCGGTTCGCTCCAGGCACGGCCGTAAAAGGTGATGTTGACTGGCAAACCGGCAATGATTCCCATCGGTAAGCTTATAGCCGGATAACCGGCTATCGCCGCAGGCGAACTGGATGAGATGCCGAAATTGTCGCCGTTCACCAGATCGGTTTTCCACGCCGGGCCGCCGGTAGGGGCGATGATGGCGTCGAGGTTGTTGTCGTTCATTACTTTATCAATGCCGTTTTCGCGGGCGCCTTTCAGCATTTCGGCAAGCAGTTTTTTGTATTCGGGCGAATCCAACGGGCCTTTTGCCTGCGCCAGATCAAACAAATGGTGATTGAACCATTCCATTTCCGCACTGTCGGCTTTTTGTAGTCCAATGAGTTCTTCCACGCTTTTTACAGCGGCATTTGGCCCGAGAGTGGCGAAATATTTGT
>JAQVEB010000308.1 GCA_028698105.1 Petrimonas sp.
CTTCAGCGAAGCTGTGATTTTTAAAATGTTAAACATTAAGAAAGCGTTGCGAGTGATTCGTAGCGCTTTTTTCTTTTCTGTGCCGCGAGCTAAACTTTCTCTTATTGCAAGCGTTTTATAGTAAATCCGCAATGTTGCATGTGAATTTTGAAACGTGCGTGCGGATAGTTATATGAATCAATGCAGTTAAGCGAAATGAAAAAAATAATAGTCATAGGATGCGGTTTTGGCGGATTACAGTTTGTAAAGCACCTTAAAAAAGATAGGTTCGATATTCTCATCATTGATAAAATAAACCACCACCAGTTTCCGCCGCTGTTTTATCAGGTGGCATCGTCGCAAATAGAACCCACTGCCATATCATTTCCCATCCGCAGGATCTTCCAGGGGCGAAAAGACATCAGAATACGGCTGGCGAAGGTCAATTCGGTAAACGCGGCCAATAAAACCATAGATACGTCCATCGGTTCATTCTCATACGATTATCTGGTAATTGCTACCGGAACACGTACCAATTTTTACGGAAACCGTCAGGTAGAAGACAACTCGTTGGGACTGAAATCTACGTATCAGGCCATAAACGTACGCAACTACATTCTTTCGAATTTCGAGCGGCTTCTGTACGAAACAGATAAAGAGGGGCTGTCCAATATTGTTATCGTGGGAGCGGGAGCAACCGGCGTTGAAATGGCCGGCGCGTTTGTGGAAATGAAAAGAGATGTGCTCCCCAAAGACTATCCCAACATTGATGCCGGAAAGGTAAACGTGTATCTGCTGGAAGGCGGACCTCACACGCTCGCTACGATGAGCGATTTCGCGCAACGCTATTCCGAGAAATACCTCCGCTCCATGGGGGTGATCGTGAAAACAAATGTCATCGTAAGCAATTACGATGGTGAGCAGATCACGTTAAATGACGGCGAAACCATCCGCACAAAAAGCGTTATCTGGTCGGCTGGCGTTACCCCAAATACCATTGAGGGGATTTCTCCCGAATCGCTTGTGCGCGGAAGGATAAAAGTGGACAGAATGAATCGGGTGGAGGGACTTGGCGATGTCTTTGCGATTGGCGATGTGGCGTATATGGAAACTCCAAAATATCCGCATGGACACCCGCAGTTAGCCAACGTGGCTATCGGGCAGGGGAAAAATCTGGCAAAAAACATTCATGCTGTCGAAAAAGGCAAAAGCGAACTTCATCCGTACGAGTACCGGAATCTGGGCGCCATGGCCACAGTGGGCCGGAACAAAGCGGTGGTGGACCTTCCGTTTGCCAGATTTAAAGGACGCTTCGCGTGGTTCATCTGGATGTTTCTGCACCTTATGCTTATTCTCAGCGTAAAGAACAAGCTAATTGTGTTCATCAACTGGGCGTGGAATTACATTACCCGAAACAACTCGCTGCGGCTTATTCTGAGGGATCAGGATTAAGCGCCTTTTGTCGTGGTTTAGCGATACAATCCGGTAAAAACATCAATCTTCGTAATATTGCTCGCATTCTTTTTGTTTGCGTTGTACTTTGCGTAAATTTTCCCGAAAAAACTTCCCTAAATTTGTAACCGAAACAGCCTTTCTTACGTCTTATACATATACACCCAATGTTATGATGAAATTTTACTACACGCTGCTGTTCTTCTTCTCGTTTTCGATACTGATTTTTTCCCAAACAAGAACCTACACCACCTCACGCACACAACAACCGCCCAATATTGATGGTCAATTGACCGACGATTGTTGGCAGAATGCCGTTTGGGGCAACGATTTTGTGCAATACGAACCCAATTCCGGAGCGGCGCCGTCGCAACAAACGCAGTTTGCCATTGCGTATGACGATAACAACCTGTATGTGGCCATTAAAGCGCTGGACACGGAGCCCGACAAGATCGTTCGCCGCGTTTCGCGGCGCGACGATTCCGACGGAGATTGGGTGGCCGTGGGTATTGACAGCTACGAAGATAAAATGACGGCATTCGTGTTTATCGTGTCGGCATCGGGAAGTAAAGCCGATCTGCGACAGGTGGAAGGAAACGGCGAAGACGAAAGCTGGGACCCCATTTGGGAGGCAAAAACATCCATGCAGCCCGACGGTTGGTACGCCGAAATGCGTATCCCGTACTCGCAACTTCGTTTCGGCAAGAAAACCGATTACCGGTGGGGACTGGAAGTGATGCGGCAGATTTATCGCCTTCAGGAGCGATCGTTGTGGCAACCTATTGATAAGGCTTCGGCAAAATTCATCGGCGATTTCGGAACGCTGGAAGGCATCCGCAATATCTCGCCTAAAAAAGACATCGAGATTGTGCCTTTCGCGCTTTCCCAGCTTACGGTTTCCGAAAAGGAAGCAGGAAACCCTTTCGCTACCGGAACCCGCACGAAAGCTTCCGTTGGTGTGGACGGCAAAGTTGCCCTGACCAACGATATCACCTTAAACTTCACCGTAAATCCCGACTTCGGACAGGTGGAAGCCGACCCGTCGGTGGTGAACCTGACGAACTTTGAGACCTATTTCAGCGAAAAAAGGCCTTTCTTTGTGGAAGGCAGCAATATTTACCACTATCCGTTCGATATTACCAACAACGAGCGCAACAAGCTGTTTTACTCGCGCCGACTGGGCCGCGAGCCACAACTTTCGTACGATAAACAGGATGGCGAATACGTGCGCGAACCGGGGCGCACAAACATTCTGGGAGCGGTGAAGGTCTCGGGAAAAACGCGCAGGGGAACATCAATCGGCATACTGAATGCGGTAACGCAAAAGATGTACAGCGAGATAGAACGCGGCGGAGAACGTTCGAAGTACGCGGTGGAACCGCTTTCGAACTATTTCGTGGGTAGGGTGGAGCAGGACCTCGACAGCGGCAACCTGATCGTTGGCGGGATACTCACCGCCGTCAACCGGAAAATAGACGAACAGCAGTTCGGTAAACTGGCTACGTCGGCCTACACGGGCGGATTGAATTTTACAAAGTACTGGAACAACAAATCGTATTTTATTGCGGCAAGGGCGTTTTTCAGCAATTTAAACGGATCGAAAGATGCGATGCTGCGTATGCAGGAATCGTCGGCACGCTATTACCAACGTCCCGATGCCACGCATCTGGAACTCGATTCAACCCGTACCTCGCTGAGCGGCTTCGGCGGATCGGTGAACGGCGGAAAAACATCGGGACATTTCAACTTTCTCGGTTTCAGCAGCTGGAGTTCACCCGGACTGGAGTTCAACGATATCGGTTTCAAACCCAATGCCGATATGTTTATGAACGGCGTTTGGGCAGCGTGGAACGAGTGGCGTCCCAAAGGCATTGTGAATGAGCATCGCTTCAACGGATCCTGGTATAACGTAAGGGATTTCTCCGGGACATCGCTCGGGTGGGGCAACGAAGCCTTCGGCTACATTCAGTTTACGAACTATTACGACATCGCAGGCGGCATGAACCTCGATTATGCGGGTTTGTCCAACTCCATGCTAAGGGGCGGGCCCTCCATGAAAACGCCGGGAGCGATAAATTCGTGGTTCTCCATTGAATCGGACAGCCGCAAGAAGCTCAGCATGGAATACGATATGAGCTTACAACAAAGACCCGGAGGCGCCCATATTCAAAATAGCGACCTATGGGATAGTGGGCGATTTGACACAGGTAGTCCCCGCCTTGACCAGAAAATTCAAAG
>JAQVEB010000309.1 GCA_028698105.1 Petrimonas sp.
GTCCGGCATTACCTTTCATGCGGCCTTTCTGCTGTCTTCTGAACTTTGTTTTTTTCGGTTGTAACATCTTAGTTTAATTTCAAGCGTTTTTGTTATTCTTTCTGTTTCTCCTCGATCCTCTGCCTCCGTCGCGGTTTCCACGTCCGCCACCGCCACCGTGAGAATGATTGTCTTTTGATGAGGTGAATGAAGGTGCGAGGTCTTTCTTGCCGTAAATTTCGCCACGGCATATCCAAACTTTAATTCCAATTAAACCAACTTTCGTTAATGCTTCGCCTTGGGCGTAATCAATATCGGCGCGGAAGGTATGCAGCGGTGTGCGTCCTTCTTTGTACATTTCCGAGCGGGCCATTTCGGCGCCGTTCAAACGTCCCGATACCTGAATTTTGATGCCTTCGGCTCCCATTCGCATGGTGGAAGCGATTGCCATTTTCACGGCACGACGATATGCAATTTTCCCTTCGATTTGGCGAGCTACGTTATTGGCTACGATAATCGCGTCCAACTCCGGCTTTTTAATCTCGAAGATATTGATTTGCACATCTTTATCGGTAATTTTCTTTAATTCTTCTTTCAGTTTATCCACTTCCTGTCCGCCTTTGCCGATGATGATTCCCGGGCGTGCCGTACAGATAGTGATGGTTACCAGTTTAAGCGTTCGCTCAATAACGATGCGGGAAACGCTTGCTTTGGCGAGACGGGCATTCAGGTATTTGCGAATTTTGCTGTCTTCCAGCAAATTGTCGCCATAACTGTCTCCGCCATACCAATTAGAGTCCCATCCTTTGATGATTCCCAAACGATTTGCTATCGGATTTACTTTTTGTCCCATCTGCCTTATTAATTTTGTTGTTCTTGTTCTTTGTTATAGGTGTCCACGATCATTGTTACGTGATTGGAGCGTTTGCGGATGCGGTATCCGCGTCCCTGCGGAGCCGGACGAAGCCTTTTCAGCGTTGCGCCGCCGTCAACTTTGATCTCTTTGATATATAATTCACCTGTTTCGGCTTTACGTTCGTTTTTCTGTTCCCAGTTAGCGATAGCGGACAACAGCAGTTTTTCTACTTTATCCGATGCTTCTTTGTTGGAAAATTTAAGAACGCCCAAGGCCTTGAAAACTTCCATTCCACGCACCATATCGGCTACATAGCGCATTTTTCGGGGTGAACTCGGAACGTTTTTCAATACGGCCAAAGCAACCTCTTTGCGGTTTTCTTTTCTTTGTTCGGCTGATATTCTTTTTCTAGCACTCATGTCTCTTTTCTGTTTTATTTAGTTTTGTGCCCTTATTTCTTTCTGTTGCCGGCATGTCCGCGGAACGTACGTGTTACCGCAAACTCACCCAGTTTATGGCCAACCATGTTTTCTGTGATGTACACGGGAATGAATTTATTTCCGTTGTGTACGGCTATGGTGTGGCCCACGAAATCGGGAGAAATCATTGAAGCGCGCGACCATGTTTTCACCACGGTTTTTTTACCGCTTTCGTTCATGGCGTTTACTTTCTTCTCTAATTTTAGATTGATAAACGGACCTTTTTTTAATGATCTACTCATAGTTGTTAAAAATTAATCAGATTACTTCTTTTTTCTTCTTTCTACGATGTATTTCGAAGAATGTTTTTTAGGCGCTCTTGTTTTCAAGCCCTTTGAATATAAACCTTTTGCAGATCTGGGGTGACCTCCTGATGCGCGTCCTTCGCCACCGCCCATGGGGTGGTCAACCGGGTTCTTAACAACACCACGGTTATGCGGACGACGTCCGAGCCATCTTGATCTACCGGCTTTACCTGATTTTTCCAACGCATGGTCCGAATTACCAACGCTGCCAATAGTTGCTTTGCATGTAGCAAGAATTTTGCGTATCTCGCCCGAAGGCATTTTAATGATCGCGTATGTATCTTCACGAGAAACAAGTTGTGCGAATGTTCCTGCCGAACGTACCATCTTGGCGCCTTGTCCCGGGCGCAATTCAACGTTGTGAACTACGGTTCCCAAGGGAATTTTAGACAAGGGTAATGTGTTTCCAACTTCGGGAGCCGCATCGGGTCCCGACATCACTGTGGTTCCTACTTCAAGTCCGTTTGGTGCAAGAATATATGTTTTTTCGCCATCGGCGTAATACAGCAACGCTATGCGTGCCGAACGGTTGGGATCATATTCTATGCTTTTTACAACGGCCGGAATACCATCTTTTCTTCTCTTGAAGTCGATAAGCCTGTAACGTCTTTTGTGTCCGCCTCCCAGGTAACCTACGGTCATTTTTCCCTGGTTGTTGCGTCCACCCGACGATTTTTTACCAACCACAAGAGATTTCTCCGGTGCACTTGCAGTGATATTATCAAATGTACCGATAATCTTGTGTCTTTGCCCCGGTGTAGTGGGCTTCAGTTTACGTATTGCCATTTTTTATTTAGATATTGCTGAATAAATCGATTGTTTCTCCTTTTTTCAGGGTAACAATTGCTTTTTTAAACGATGGCGTGCGGCCTTCCACAACACCCGATTTGGTGTAACGGCTTCTTTTTTTACCATCGTATTTCATTGTGTTTACGCTCTCAACGTGCACCTTGTAAAGCTCCTCAACTGCGTTTTTGATCTCTACCTTATTTGCGCCCGGAACAACAATGAAGCCGTAACGGTTGTCGAACTTCTCGGTAACCGCCGTTTGCTTTTCTGTGAATATTGGTTTGATAATTACTCCCATTGTTTATTCTCCTTTTGCTTTAAATAAGTTATCAATTGCAGCAACAGATGACTCCGTAAGTACAATACTTGCGCAATCCATAATTTTATATGTATTTATGTCTGAGGCTGTTATAACATTAACTTTGCCCAAATTTCGAGCCGACAAATATACGTTTTTATTTTGACCCGACAAAACGAAAAGTAGCTTTTTATCAGCGAGTTGCAAATTCTTCATCAACTCGGCAAACTTACTTGTTTTGGGTTCATCGAAATTCAGATCTTCAACTACCACGATGGCGTTGTTCTTCGCTTTAAGCGAAAGTGCCGATTTACGAGCCAACACTTTTTCTTTCTTGTTCAGCTTAAAGCCGTAATCTCTGGGTTTAGGGCCAAAAACACGTCCACCTCCTACCAACACGGGCGATTTAATATCGCCACGGCGTGCACCGCCGCTGCCTTTCTGGCGGATAAGCTTGCGCGTACTTCCGGCAATCTCGCTTCTCTCTTTCGATTTGTGCGTTCCCTGACGTTGGTTAGCCATGTAATGTTTTACGTCTAACCAGATAACATGATCGTTAGGTTCAATTCCGAAAATGGAATCATTGAGTGTCACCTTTTTATCTGTTACCTCTCCTTTGATATTGTAAATACTTAATTCCATTTTATTTTTCTATTGCTACGATTGAACCTTTAGCTCCCGGCACCGAACCTTTTAACAATAAAAGATTGTGTTCGGGCACTACTTTAATTACCTGAAGGTTTTGAAGGGTTACACGTTCGTTACCCATTTGTCCAGCCATGCGAGTTCCTTTGAATACTTTGGCGGGATATGAACAGGCACCAATTGACCCCGGAGCACGCAGTCTGTTGTGCTGCCCGTGTGTTGATTGCCCTACACCACCAAATCCGTGACGTTTTACCACACCCTGGAATCCTTTTCCTTTGGATGTTCCGATAACGTCAACGAAAACTGTAT
>JAQVEB010000310.1 GCA_028698105.1 Petrimonas sp.
GAGAGCGGCCGCGATGCCGACTTTTTTCTGATTGCCTTTCGACAGGTCGCGAATCAGCTTTTTTCTTCCGATAATCTCGCCGTTGAAAAAGTCCTGCATGGTCGCGAGAAACGCATGAATATCGCCTTCCGATCTGCCGTACGTTTTACCGGTGAAGGTGAAAAATTCTTCCGGCGTGAGAAAATCAATCAGGAATCCTTCATCAAGAAAAGAACCTACGGTATATTTCCATTCATCGTTGCGGGCCGCTTTTTTGCCGTTTATCAGCACTTCGCCTTCGCTCGCGGCTATCAGATCGAGGATCAGGCGGAAGAACGTTGTTTTTCCTGCTCCGTTATTGCCCACCAGACCAAAACTTTCGCCGTCTTGTATAGTGATTTCGGGAATATTCAGTACGGTTATCCCATCGTAATTTTTCTTTAAATTCGTTGCTTGTATCATTCTGAAGAAGTTAGAAGTTAGAAGTCAGAAATAAGAAGTTTGATGTTTGATGTTTGATTTTGAAAAATTCCGGATCGCATTTATTCTTTTTTCCTGAACCCTTCGCACATGGCATACTTTCTACGCAGAAACTGGGCAACACAAAGGGAAATGAGTTGCCGGGAGAAAAGAATGCCCAATATGCCAAGAGCGGCGAATATCCACAGAATGACCTGCGTTGCCGAAAAAAGCGAAGCTATCCCCATTACAACCATTGGCCCGATCATGATGGGAATCACAATAAGAAAGTTCTTGTAAGTTGTTCCCTGATAATTCATTGCCGAACCCTGATTTAATTCAAGCCGCTTGGTGTTAAATGTGGCGAAAAACAACAACAGGAACGTATTCACACCCATGTTGTATAAAAATGCCACGATTTGCAGCGTTATAATCTCTTTGCCGTAAAGGAAATACGGCGTTGTTACGATGAAACTTACGATGTTGAACAGCATCATAAGATTGTAATTTGCTTTTACGTAATCGCGGGCATCAATGCCTTTGGTCATGAGCGCATCGAAATGCGGCCCGTTCCAGCTGATGATCCATTGGCCGAACATCAGCATAAGCGCTACGGTGATGATCATGGCCGAGAAAAATAAAAATCCGGGTTTGTCCTGATACAGATCGCTATAAAACATCAATCCGTAGAGTAAAAACAGGAGCGATACGTAAAGTGTGGATTTGGTTCGTTTATTTCGCAAGATAAGCTTGATATTCAGCAGCATGAGTTCGCCTTGTTTACCGAATCGTTCCATAAACGAAAAACTTTTATCGTAGGTGCGTTTCTTCGTTACCTTTTCGTTAAAATTTTCGGCATAATAATTGTTCGCGAAAAACAGCTTATTCAAAAGATAAGCTGCAACAGGCAGGATAAAAACCGATAATGTTATCAGCGGGCTCGACAAAATAAAATCAAAGATACGCCTCGATACATCGAAGAGCGAGAAAACCTTCAGGTATTCAAGCAAAACGATGATGCCGATAAAAGCCAGTACACCGATGCTTCCCCAGGTACTTGAACCGAATTTCCGTTTCAGGTATGAGGCGAACAACGTGTTAAACCAAATAAGGAAAACGGCCAGAATCAAAAAACCCAAAGCTCCTGCTATTCCGTACGTCTTTGAAATTCCCGTTATGGAAAAAGGAACAGCAAACAAAAGCGTGACGTAGTTCACGGGATTGAGCAACGGTTTCAGCAAAACATAATTAACGAGTGTGTTGCGTTTTACGGGCAAAACCTGGTATGGTTGCAGGTTGAGGCTGTTGAGCGTTTGCATAAAATACCGGATCATTAACGCGCCCAGCACCACGTAGATGAGCATTCCGTTGAAAGCCTCTGCGGCGCTGTACTGCGGCGTTGTTTCCTGAATTATTTTCGGGAAATTGAATCCGAGAACGATGAGTATCGTTGACATATAAAGCGCAAAAAAGCCAAGCAGGATATTTACCGTTAAATTTTTGTAATATCCCGGCGCTCTGAATGTTTTGAGCCACTGGTGTTTGAATAGTTCTGTCTGGATCATCGGGTTGTTTTTATCGTTTTCTGCCGAAAAATGCGCCAAGGATTGATCGTGAGATGGTGCGTCCCAATTGGCTGCTGATCTGTCTTGTAGCGCTTTTCCCCACTTGTTCGATAATGTCGCCCAAAACACCCTGATCGGCTTTTCGCTGCCTTGCTTCGGCGCGCTTAGCCCGTTCGGCTTCCAAAGCCGCTTTTTGTGCGGCTTTTTGTTGTTGGATGCGCTCTTTTTCCTCAGCCGCGCGTTGGCGCTCTTCTTCCAGCAAGTCTTCTTTTTTCGACAGAATTTCGTAAGCCGATTCCCTGTCCACCAGCTTTTCGTACACGCCGTAAATAAGCGAACTTTTGAGTATCTGGTCTCTTTCGCCTTCGGTGATAGGGCCTATTTGCCCTTCGGGCGGAAGAATATTGGCGCGTTCAACCATTTGCGGCGCTCCTTTCTCGTCGAGGAACGAAACCAGTGCTTCACCGGTGTTCAGTTGGGTGATGGCTTCTTCGGTATCGAATTTCGGGTTCGGGCGGAAGGTGTTGGCGGCCACTTTCACGGCTTTCTGGTCGTTGGGCGTATAGGCGCGAAGCGCGTGCTGCACCCTGTTGCCAAGTTGGCCGAGAATGGTTTCGGGGATATCGGCGGGGTTTTGTGTGCAGAAATACACGCCTACGCCTTTGGAGCGAACCAGTCGCACGATTTGTTCCACCTTTTCCAGTAGCGGTTTGCTCATATCGTTGAAAAGCATGTGCGCTTCGTCGAAGAAGAAAACCAGTTTGGGTTTATCCAGATCGCCCACTTCGGGCAGCGTTTCATACAGATCGTCCAGCAACCAGAGCAGGAACGTGGTATAAACGCGGGGTGAGTTCATCAGTTTATCCGCGGCGAGAATGTTGATCACACCTTTTCCCTGTTCGGTTTGGATGAAATCGGTAATTTCCAGCGCCGGTTCGCGGAAGAACTTATCTCCGCCTTCGCTTTCCAGCCGCATCAGCCCGCGTTGAATAGCGCCCACGCTGGCCGGAGAAATATTGCCGCATTTCGTGGTAAATTCGCTCCGGTTATCGCCCACAAATTGCAGCATTTTCTGCAAATCTTTCAGATCAATGAGCAACAGGTTGTTATCATCGGCAATTTTGAAAACGAGCGAAAGCACGGCGCCCTGCGTATCGTTTAAGTCGAGCAACCGTTCCAGCAACAGCGGCCCCATTTCGGTGATGGTTGTGCGCACCGGATGCCCCTCTTCGCCGAAAACGTCCCAGAATTTCACAGGAAAGGCTTTGTATTCAAATCCTTTTTCGGGAAGTTTGTACATGTTTACCCGTTTGGTAACGCTGTCTTTGTTTCCGCCGGCTTTGGCCACGCCCGAAAGATCGCCTTTCATATCGGCGGCGAAAACCGGTACGCCCATATCGCTAAAAGTCTCTGAAAGCGTTTGCAAACTAACGGTTTTCCCGGTTCCTGTAGCGCCGGTGATCAGCCCGTGGCGGTTAGCCATTCGGGGGATAAGGCATATTTCGGCATCATCGTTAATGGCGATGAAAGCGCGGTTTGTGTTGTCGAACATAGATGTTTAGAATTAGTTTTTTTGATGAAACAAAGTTAACAAAATATTTTGAAAAACAGAGTTCGCGGGTGCGGAGTTTATCATTTGTTTTTTGGGAAAGGAAA
>JAQVEB010000311.1 GCA_028698105.1 Petrimonas sp.
TCACGATAGCCACAATGCCGATAAGCGCAAAAATATTACAGCAAAACACAAACGGGATGAAAGTCGCCAGAATGGATTCCAGCATCCAGTTTTTCGGCTTCGCCGGCGGGATGTCGGGCGATGCGTACTGCGTTACGGGAACCAACGGAGGCGTTTGAACGGGCTCCGTATTAGGGTATTGCGGCGGCTGATAGCCGGCATTTTCGTTTTCCATAACCGAAAGTTAAGAGGAGATCAAATTACTCAATCCTGCCATAGAACCCGCAAAAACAATAAGCAGGATGATCCCGATAACAAATAACGCTACCCAGGCAATGGATATCCACAGGGTGATCCGTGTCCATTTTCCGGCTTGCCGCGAAGAATCGGCGGCTTCGTTATAGTTTCCTCTGTTGTGGTACGATTCCACTTGCGAGGCGTACACTATCGCGATGATACCCAGCAAACTAAGAAAACTTCCGCACAACACCAACGGTAAAAACGTCACCAGGATGGATTCAATCAGGTACGTTCTTGGGAGCGGCGGTTTAACTTCCGCGTTCGCGGCGGCGTTTGCGTAACCTGCGGGTTGCGGTGCAACCGAAGGTTGTGTTTGCACGGTTGGAGCCGCCTGGGCAACTACGGGATCGGCAAAAATGTATTGCAATTCCGATACTTCATCGGCGCGCGTCCACTGGCTCATTCCCTGTGTCCACACAAGGGTTTCTTTTTTGATGTGCTCGTTTTTAAGCCCTTCGGGTGAGAAAGTTCCTTTCTGCGTCCCTTCGTTATCAATGTAAAAATACTGGTTCATAGAAGATGATATTAATTATTTGTATTTATCGGGTGTAACAATGATGGAATGGATAATCGCGGCATCGGCATTGCGGTAAAAATACTGCAAAGTAATGTCGTTGTCTCTGAAAATACGAAGATCGGGATTGTTCATCACCGCTGTATGGATGTTTTTTTCCATTGTCTGTTCCATGGCGCTTATCAGCGAATCGGGAGAGTTGGTATTCATGATGGTGTAGTAATACTGAAACTCGTTGTTCTCACTCACCGCCGCGCTATCGAAACGCGTGTATTGATCGAGCATCACCGGCGTGGAAATATTCAGATCCACAGCCATTTGATTCAGTTGTTTATGCAGAGCCTTATCCCCCGAAGTGCATTGCACTAAAAAAAGCGAAAACAGGAAAAAGAAAAGAGCAGTGAAGATAAATGTTTTTCTCATCCGATTAAAATCTTGAATTATTTCACAAAGTTAAAAAAGTTTTAATGTGCGAAGAAGAAAAAGTCGGTATTTTTACGCATATTCCATAAAAAGCCTCATTATAAGCGTTATAAAAACATTGGCAGAGTGTCTCACGACATTCTGCCAAACTTGTTAACCTTAAATCTAATACTATTATGAAAAAACCACGATGCAAATATAAAAAAGAAATTAAAAACAACCAAATAATTTCAATAAAAAATAAAAATTATTTTAAATATATCAATTTGTTACTTTTTAGTGTCAAATTACTGGCAAACCCATCCCGGTTATCTTCCGATAAAGGTCGAGCGCATATACATCTGTCATGCCCGAAACGTAGTCAATCATTGATTGTATCTTGCCGTAGGTATCGGAAGCATCAATTTCATACTGTTCCGGTATTCTTTCCAGCAAAATCCGCGAGTAAGCATGCGTTGGCGTTTGCACGGCGTGAACAAATTTTTCGAGTAAAAAACCGATGATCCGGTAGCCGGCCAACTCAATATCCAGCACATCTTTTGATTTGTAAATATTGGCTACCGCAAATTCCGAACAGGTTTTGTAAGCCGATTTGGCTTTTTCGGGAATGTGTTTGATGATGGAACCCTGAAAACTGCCTTCAAGAATCGCTTCCTCGTTTTGCAGAAAAACACCGGAGCAGGCATCCACCAGCAACCCGATAACGCTGGCCCGCAAATAGGCGATCTGTTCGTTCACGTCGCTCACCAACCGCAGGTTTTGCTGTTTTTTGGCCAACTTTTCGCCTTCGAAGAAGCCGAGCAGCAATTCAACCGCTTTTTCCGTTGTTACCAGATGCAACTTGTGCGCGTCTTCTATATCCATCACCTGATAACAAATGTCGTCGGCGGCTTCCACGAGATAGACCAACGGAAAGCGTGCGAATTTTGCCGGATTTTCGTTCAACTGCGTGATGCCCAGCTCTTGCGCGATGCGCCGGTAACTGCTCTCTTCGGAAGCGAAAAAACCGAATTTGTTTTTGCCGCCGCTTAATTCCGATGAAAACGGGTACTTCACGATAGACGCAAGCGTGGAATACGTCATCGCGAAGCCGCCCTTACGCCGTCCGCGAAACTGGTGCATGAGCAGCCGTACGGCGTTGGCATTCCCTTCAAAACAGGTGAAATCCGTCCACCGGCCGCCTTCCGCCACAACCTGCGGCTGAAGTTTTTGCCCCTCTCCTTCGGAGAAAAAAGTGGATATGGCTTTTTCACCCGAATGCCCGAAGGGCGGGTTTCCCAGATCATGCGCCAGGCACGCGGCCGAAACAATGGAACCGATCTCTTCGAAATGCGCCGCCGATGCGGGGTGTTTTTTCCGCAGCTCACGCCCGACGATCTCGCCAAGCGAACGCCCGACGCTTGCCACTTCGAGACTGTGTGTGAGCCGGTTGTGGACAAAAATACTGCCGGGAAGCGGAAAAACCTGCGTTTTGTTTTGCAACCGCCGGAACGGCGACGAAAAGATCAGCCGGTCGTAATCGCGCTGATACTCTGTTCGTTCGTGTATTTTCCCATCGTGATACGCTTCGAGTCCGAAACGCTTTACCGATAACAGTTGCTCCCACTTCATCATGAAACTTGTTTTCTGATTATTTCAGGCAAAGTTACGATAAAATTTATCGGCTACAATCAATCCGGCTCTTCTTCTTTCACCGGCAACCGATTTAATCATCCTTATTTAAAACAATTATAAATAAATGGCTCAAAAGTGCCTTTCTTAGCCAAAAAATGTGCATCTTTGCATTTCCAAATCATTCCAAACAAAAGATTCGTATTTATGAGGCTTTCCGAACTGCAAACCGGCGAAAGAGCGTTCATCCTGAAGGTGAACGGCAGCGGCGCGTTCAGAAAGCGCATCCTCGAAATGGGATTCGTGCGCGCGCAGGAAGTAAAATCCATCCTCAACGCGCCGCTCAAAGACCCCATCAAATACGAGATCATGGACTATGAAGTCTCGCTGCGGAGAAGCGAAGCCGTGATGATTGAAATAGCGATGCTACGGGAAGATGTAAAAGACCTTCCCGTTTCGGAAGAATACAACGAAAATGACCGGTTATCCGAGCCTCCCCGACGCCACCGGAGGCGAATGCGCAAACAGCATCGCGAGAGCGGCGAAAAAACGATAAGCGTTGCTTTGGTTGGGAACCCCAACAGCGGAAAAACATCCATTTTCAACCTTGCATCGGGCGCGCACGAACATGTGGGGAACTACAGCGGCGTAACGGTCGATTCAAAGGAGGGGTTCCTGCGGCACAACGGATACACCTTCAAACTGGTGGACCTTCCCGGCACATATTCGTTAGCCGCCTACACACCGGAGGAATTATATGTGCGG
>JAQVEB010000312.1 GCA_028698105.1 Petrimonas sp.
CTTTTTCCGAAACTTCCTTGTTTTGTGTTGGCGGCCGCAACCCCAGCAATAACTCGCGTTTTTGTACCGAGGCGTTCAGAAACGCAAAAAGGCTGCGGTACATGGCGTTGTAAGAACTGTCCAGCGTGTCGTGTTCTATAGCCCAAAGCGGGTTTTCATCGAAAAAAGCCCGGTTTTTCTGTTTGTAGCGAAACCGCACTTCCACGGAATCCGGTGTAATTTCAGCGATGTTTCCTTTCAGTATTTGCGTGTTCAGCACATTATCCGACGCGGTGTTGCGCGGATATACAATGCAAATTTCGCCTTCGCGAAAGTTTACGATGTCGTTATCCGCTTCATTCCGGCTAAAAATAACGGTCATTCCGCTTCCTGAGTCATCTATTTGCGCGATGGAAAGGTCAAAAAGTACATCCAGCGCATCGGCGCGTTCGCCGAAATCGCTGATCCACAATGCCGCCACGCCGGTAGGCGATTCATATTCGATGTCGCCGATCTTTTGAAGGTATATTTCCTTGGAAATAAAACGAATATATCGAAAAAAATAAGCGCGTTCCAACTCCGTACACTGCGCCAAAACGGTTTGCAGGGCGGTAATCTTTTCAACGAAAAAATCGGGCAAACGTTCGGCCGTATTCACGGATTCAAACAGCGCATCAAATTGATTTTGAACCGATTCATCCTCTCCGTTGGATAGCGCGTATTCGTTGGCAACGATCAGATTCCGGACATTTATGATCTCTTTTTCCAACTGTTGATAAACAGCCGCGAATCGGAGGTTTTCGCCCGCGTTGCTCCCGGCGGAATAAAGGATGGCCGCGTCAATCTGACGGTCGGTTTTGCCGAAAACACTTTCCACCATGAGGCGGTAAACGGCTGTCTGAACTTCGTGGTTCAGCGCTATTTTTCCGGTGTCGTATGATGGATACGGCAATCGCCCCGATTTCAACTCCACGATCTTAAATCCGGCCTGTGCATTACCGGTTTGCAATAAATCCAACCGGCCTTGAAAACCGAACTTTTCGCTGAAAAACGAAGGCTCCAGCGTGCAACGGTGCACATCAATTCCGCGAAGCGGAAAATCCTGTGTTACAACGCGCTTGATGTTGTTAAACTGATCCTGCGCCTTGGTCATAAAAGCGCGAAAATCCTCGTTTGTGCGAATGTCTTCGCAACTGGTGTATTCAAACGGCGACTGTTTGAACGAACGCAGGAAAACATCCTCAAACGAAACATCGTCGGGGTTTTCGGCGAAAACCAATTCATCGAGAAAAAAATTCGCCAGATTTCCCAGCAACAGGTACGACCGGTTCTCTTTTTCCTCGAACTTGTTTCGGAAATAATGCAACGGCGAAATGCCATAGTTTTGAAAACATTCGGCAATGGCCGAAGCGTCAATCAGGTAATCGGATTCCAGAACGATATATTTTGGGACAAATTGTCCTTTTTTGTTGATGATGCAGTCAATAAGGTTCAGTTGCGCTCCCGGCCAACATTGTTTCACGGACTCGTTAAACACGGCATTATCGGGAGAAACGTTATATTTTACCGTTATTTGTGTGGCGGAAGATTCCGTAATGCATTGAATTTCATTCTTTATCTCGTCAATGGTTAAAATCTGTACGCGTAGCGTGTCGGCGGGCGAAATTTCCTGTGGTTCCAAGACCACGTCTTGCGTTGTTTCCGTCTGTTCGCCTAAAACGGCATGGCAAAGGTCCAACACTGCGCGTTCCGCTTTACGGTACTCCGAGACGGAAATTTTTCGTTGTGCATTGCGCCGTATTTCGCCCGTCTTTACCCGCAAATGTTGCAGTTGCCACTCCAATTGTTTGGACAGATCGTATTTTTGAGCGATGAAAACCAACCGGGAAAACAGGTTGGGGAATTGAACGACTTCGTCGCGGGTAATTTCTTTTGCCAATCGCTCCAAAATCTTTTTCAGGTGCAACGATTTTTCGTTCGATGAAAACGAAGGCGATGAAAGTTCCTGAATTTCGGATATATAGCCTGTGGTATCTATCATGATAACAAAAAATCCTTTCAGGGAATTAGATAATTTTCGGCAGAAAAACAACAATTCCTACCGCTAATGCCGCCAACGCGGCAAACAACACGCCCGCCGCGGCTAAATCTTTCACCTTTTTTATGGTGGGATCAGGCTGTTTTTCGCAAGCGTAATCGGCCAGTTTTTCCACTGCCGTGTTGATGGCTTCCGCGGCAAAAACCAACCCGATAACGATGCAAACGGCAAGCCATTCCCCGGTCGAAATTCTTAAAATAAACCCCAACGTAATTGCTAAGATAGTCAATATAAGGTGAATAAGCGCGTTTGGCGTTTCCCTGAACATCGTTTTTATGCCCTGAAAAGCATAAACGAATGATTTTAATCGGTTCTTAAGAAAATGCATATAAATCTATTTCGTTCTCAAAAATACAAATTTTAGCATTCATGACAAAAACAAAAAAATTATCGCCTAATCCAATGCGATTCTTTATCTTTGCGAAGACGAACAAAATCAGAAAAAATCATCGGTATGTCACAATCCTGTCCTCTTTGCGGAAAACCGAAATCGGAAGATGAACTCTTTTGTCCCGATTGCAAGAAAAAAATCAAAACGGAATACGAAGTAGATGTTCCCGATAACGCGGTGCAGGCCGAAACTTCACCTGTTCCTTCGCAGGAAAATGCGCCGGAAACTACAACGGCGTTGCCGCCGGACGAACCTTTATCGCGGGAAGAAACGAAATACGACGCAATGCCGGGCGAAAAAACCGCCGGAAAAAAAAGAAAAGGAATGGTTTTCCTTTGGATTCTGTTGGCCATTGCTCTGGCTGTGGGAGCATTTTTCGCATACAACTATTTCGTGAAAAAACAGAATCTGGAGAGATCGGCCTGGGAAACGGCCATAAGAGAAAATACCGTTGACGGGTATCTTACTTACATGAATTCATATCCGCAAGGTGCGCACGTTGGGGATGCCCAGACAAAAATGATGACATTGAAAGGCAACGAAACTGCTGCCTGGGAGAACCTGAAGGCATCGGAAAATACTTCCGAATTCAACGATTTTCTGAAAAAATATCCCGACAGCCCCTATAGAAAACTGGTAATTGACAAACTGGATTCGCTCACATGGATTGCGACGCTGAACACCAACACAGCCCAGGGATACTCGGATTATATGGTGGCTTCGGACAGCAAGGAAATTTCGGGCAATTACTATGCCGAAGCCCAGGAACGATACGAAATGCTTTTTCAGTCGTACCCCATAACAACCGAGGAAATGGACAAGATAAAATTGACCGTTGACGGTTTTTATAGCGCCCTGTCGGCGTTAGATTACAATAAGTTAAACGAATATCTCGCGCCCACCGTTTATCGTTTTTTCAATTCGGGAGTGACCTCGCGGGAGAAAATAACGGGAGAGTTATTGGTTTCGGGTGCAAAGGCGAAAAATGCGACCATTAAATTTACGCCCGATATTAATTCCCTGCAGTATCAAAAAACGTTTAACGGCAGATACAAATCCAACGTTCCGTTATCGAAATCTTATGTGAGCCAGGAAGGGAAAAACATTACCAACTACGGCTAT
>JAQVEB010000313.1 GCA_028698105.1 Petrimonas sp.
AAAACTATACAAGATGAAAAAGATTAATTTATTGATTTTAGCCGGACTTACCGTTGCTATTTCGCTAAACGCCCAAGAAAAAAGTATCCCGAACGCGCTCCCATGACACCGGCCATGACCGAGTACTGGCAACCTCAACCTCCAGTTGTTACGCCCGGGAAAGCGTGCACCGAAGCCGTTGCTGCTCCTTCGGATGCCATCGTTTTATTTGACGGGAAAAACCTTTCGCAATGGGAAAACACAAAAGGCAACGCTGCAGGATGGACGGTGCATGATGGCGTTTTTACCGTGAAAAATGGCACAGGCGATATTCGCACCAAACAAAAATTTAACGACTATCAGTTGCATCTGGAGTGGATGACTCCCGTAGGAATTACCGGAGAGAGCCAGGCTCGCGGCAACAGCGGCGTTTTTATGCAGGGAATGTACGAAATTCAGATCCTCGACAATTATGAGAATGAAACGTACGTGAACGGCCAGACCGGAAGCATTTACAAACAAACGCCGCCGCTCGTGAACGCGATGCGTAAACCCGGCGAATGGAACACTTACGACATTATTTACACCGCTCCAACATTCAAAAGAGACGGAACGTATCGCACTCCGCCTCGCGTAACAGTATTGCAAAACGGCATACTGTTACAGAACAACACCACCATTTTGGGCACAACTCCATACATCGGCTTCCCCGAAGTAAAAGAACACGGAGCCGGCCCCATCATTCTGCAAGATCACGGTGATCCGAGTGCGCCTATCAGTTTTCGGAATATCTGGATTAGGGAGTTGTAAATTTCGAGATTTTTTCACCCAATCCGCCCCCAATCATACCGATTCCCGCCTAAGCGGCTCAATTGCTGTTTCAGCACCAAATGTTCCGGTTGCGAGAGTTTCGGATCGTTGGAAATAATGCCTTCGGCAATTTCGCGTGCGCGAAATAGAATGGCGTTGTCGCGAACCAGATCGGCAATGTGGAGATTAAACGGGACGCCGCTTTGCTGGGTGCCTTCAAGATCGCCGGGGCCGCGCAGTTTAAGATCTGCTTCGGCGATTACGAAACCGTCGTTGCTCTCCGTCATGATCTCCATACGCTTGCGCGTATCGGACGAGAGCTCATAAGGTGTAATGAGCACGCAATACGATTGATCAGCGCCACGCCCCACCCTGCCCCGCAACTGGTGCAATTGCGACAGTCCAAAGCGCTGCGCGCTTTCGATAACCATCACCGATGCGTTGGGAACGTTCACTCCCACTTCAATCACGGTAGTCGAGACCATGATTTGCGCTTCGTTGGCTACGAATTGTTGCATAACCTCATCTTTTTCCGCCGGTTTCATCCGGCCGTGCATTTTCACGACGGTGAATTCGGGAAAAACCTCTTTGATGTGAATGAAGCCATCTTCCAGATTCTTCAAATCCATCTTTTCGCTTTCCTCGATCAGTGGGTAAACAATATAAATTTGTCGCCCCAAGTGTATTTGTTCGCGAATAAATTGATACAGCGCTCCGCGCTTCTTATCGAACCGGTGCAGCGTTTGAATGGGTTTGCGGCCCGGAGGTAGTTCGTCTATCACAGACACGTCCAGATCGCCGTAAACCGTCATGGCAAGCGTGCGCGGGATGGGTGTTGCCGTCATTACAAGCACGTGCGGCGGATGATCGTTCTTCGTCCATAGTTTAGCGCGTTGCGCCACACCGAAGCGGTGCTGCTCATCAATCACCACAAAGCCGAGGTTTTGAAACTGCACCACGTCTTCGATGAGCGCGTGCGTACCGATAAGTATGTGTATATCGCCGGAAAGAAGTCCCGCGTGAATGGTTTCGCGCTCTTTTTTCTTCGTGGAACCGGTGAGCAACGCCACGTTCACGTCCATATCCGATAGCAGCTTACTAAAAGTCTCAAAATGTTGGGATGCCAGAATTTCAGTCGGCGCCATCAGGCACGCCTGAAATCCGTTGTCCATGGCAATGAGCATACACATCAGCGCTACGAGCGTTTTTCCACTGCCCACATCGCCCTGTAGCAACCGGTTCATCTGCTTTCCCGATGCCGTGTCTTTCCGAATTTCCCTGATAACGCGTTTTTGTGCATTCGTTAATTCAAAAGGGATGTGTTTTTTGTAAAAGGTATTCAGGTAGTGGCCTACGTTTTTGAAAATAAACCCGTTGAGTTTTGCTTTTCTGTCCGAAGCGTACCGAACGATGTTCAGTTGAATGTAAAAGAGTTCTTCAAATTTAAGGCGAAACTCGGCATCGCGGAGCAAAATGGGATTTTTCGGAAAATGGATGTTTTCAACGGCATCGTGAAAAGCCATTAGACGCGCCTCTTTTACTACGTCGGGAGATAACGATTCCGGCAACCGCTCCTTGATCATTCCAAAGGCATTTTGGATGATATTCTGCATGGCTTTAGAGTTCAGGTAATGGTTTTTCATCTTCTCGGTGGTGTTGTACATGGCCATGAGCCCTTCGGGACGGTCGGCTTCGCTCATGTACGCATCCATCTCAGGATGAGCAATATTCCATCGGTTATTAAACAGCGTGGGCTTCCCGAAAACAATATACTCCTGATTGATTTTATATTTACCCTCGATGTATTTCACACCTTGAAACCACACGAGATCAATAAACCCCGTACCATCATTAAAGTGTGCTATCAAACGCTTTTTTCTACCTTCACCGAACGTCTCGAAAGCGGTAATTTTCCCTTTCAACTGAATAAAGGGCATGCTGCCGTCTATCTCGTGTACGTAGTACATCCGGCTTCTGTCCACGTACCGATAAGGGTACCAGCGCAACAGATCGCCCAAGGTAAACACATCGAGTTCCTTGTTCAGTATCTCCGCACGTTTCGGCCCCACGCCGGGTACGAATTTTATGTCGGTTTGAAGGAAGTTCATTTTTTTTGTTTCGCTGAGAAGCACGGAGGTACACAGAGAACACAGAGTTAAAGAATATATCTTTTAATTCCGTTTTTAAGCATATTCGTTTTAAAATTAATCAATAGACCCAGACGTTTATTGGCAAAACGCATATAAGTGAGTACTTGCGCTTCAAAGACCGGATGAAATGCATCCACTGATTTTAATTCAACAATAACCTGATTTTCGACTAGAAGATCAATTCTGTAGCCACAGTCGAGTTTAATCTCCTTATACACAACGGGTACAGCAACTTCGCATTGCACTTCTAATCCCATTTGTTCCAATTCGTAAGCTAAACAACGTCGGTAAGCGCTTTCTAACATTCCGGGGCCTAATGTTTTGTGAACATTTATAGCTGCGCCAATAATTTTCTCTGTTATTGCATTATAATCCATTTTCGAAAAACATTCATTAAAATACAAATATATCATTTTTAAGAAAAAACACAAAGAACACAAAGATTTCCCTCTGTGTTCTCTCTGCTATTCACCGTGTAACTCTGTGCAACTAGTTACCACGCAAACAACGGATAATCTTTCATCGTCCGGTTCACTTTTTCACGAACGGAAGCAATTGTTTTTTCGTTTTCGACATCCGAAAGCACCGTGTCAATCATTTCAACAATTTCGTGCATAAACGATTCTTTCGCTCCGCGCGTGGTGATA
>JAQVEB010000314.1 GCA_028698105.1 Petrimonas sp.
ATAAACGCATCGCATTACATTTATAGTTTCTTATCCTACAATGGGCATTTAATCGCTTCCGAGCATCAGCGTGCTGCAACCGAATTATATAAGTTTATTAATGAAAATAGACTTGTTTCAGGGTTGAAACCGGAAGTGGTACAACCGGAAAAGGCTGTTTATATCGACCGGAATAATCGGAAATTAATCATAAAAGGATCGGACCGGATGATCGATTCGCTGGATGTATACACCGTGAATGGGGTGGTGATTAAGTCCGCTAATGTTGGAAAATCAGATGTGGAAGTCGATGTTTCTGATGTTCAGGCAGGTATATACTTCGCAAAAATAAACGGCAATAGATCCGAAACGTATAAACTAATCAGCACTTATTAATTCTTAAAATAATCGTCTTATGAAACAACTAATCACAATTTTAATGGCGTGCTCTATTTCGGTTTCACTTTTCCCGACAAATGGAGTTGTTTATTCGGAAAATTTTGAAAATGCAACCGTAACAGCTACCACCTTAGGCAATGGTGCTGCGATGAATTATGGTGGTGGCGCGGCATGGACTTTTGCGTTGGAAGAAAATTATCCCATCGCGGGTACTAAATCGGCCTATTTTAATATTACGAATCCCGGAACCGATTGGTGGACTCTCCAATATCGCATCGATTCAAAATTTGCAGTGAAAGAGGGGGTTCAATATAAAGTGTCGTTCAAAATTCAATCTTCGGTAGTAACCGAAATTAAATTCAAAGTGGAGGCTACCACCGACTTTACCCAAATATTAAACCTGAAAGGGGGATATACCATAGAAGAATATTCAATTATAACTTCTGCCATGGATAGAGACGGAGATAATTCTAACTTTATGTTTGCATTTGGAAGTCCGGCTGTGCCTGCAGAGATATGGATAGATGATATTGTAATTGAAGAGCTTGGAGCAACAGGATTAGATAAAAATACATTTGAAAATGTAAAAGTATGGTCGGAGGGAAATAAACTAATCATTGATTCTCCCGAATTATATACGTTCAATGTATTCAACACGGCAGGTCAGACTATTTTCTCCAACCCGCAAAGCATTTCAGGTAAAACAAGCCTGGATATTGTCCGGAACGATTTTGTGTTCGTGAAATTAACATCGGTTGAAGGATTTTCAAAAACCGTTAAAATACAAATGCATTGATGTGAATGAAAGATCATCGAATAAAGGATGGTCTTTTTTCTGATTCAGAATAACTTAAATGAAATATTCATGAAAACAACCGGTGGAGTCAAGCTTTCGCTAATTATCACTTTATTCCTGGCTTCTTTATCTGCAATAAATGCCAATGGTTATACAAACCCAATATCGAATTATGCTCCGGAGGATTATGCCAACCCTGGTGTGGTATATTATAACGGCTATTATTACGGGGTAAATACGGAAAATAACTGTTCACGAATCGTTGTCTATAAATCGGCCAGACTGGAAAACTTATATTTCAGTCCTAAGGTAACAGTTTGGACTGCACCCCCAGGTACCGATCATAGCGAAGCAATATGGGCTCCGTACTTACAATATATTCAAGGGAACTGGTACATATATTACACTGCCACCTGGGGTGGGGTACTCCAATACCACCGAATGTTTGCTTTACGGGCAAACACCCAGGATCCACAGGGAACATATACCGATTGTGGAAGCGTCTACGCTACCAATACCGATTTCTATGCTATCGACGGAAAGGTAATTGTTAAACCTACCGATGGTTCACTGTATTTTGTTTGGTCAGGTGCATCCAATCTGCCTTACCAGAATATTTATATTGCTCCGATGGATTCTCCGACACATATCAGCGGTCCGGCGGTAATGATAAGTGGTAGTATAGCCGCATGGGAAAACGAAGTTCGTGAAGCTCCTGCTTATATCTATAAAAACGGGAAAGCGGTTATTGCATATTCAACCGGGCAATTGCTGAATCCGGGCGCCGCAGGCTACAAAATGGGGACCCTGACCAATACGGATGGAAATTATTTGAATCCCGGATCTTGGACGAAAAGCAGCGGACCTGTTTTTCAATACTGGAGTGGAGCAGGAGGGAGCGTTTATGCTCCCGGAGCGTGTTGCTTTGTTAAATCTCCGGATGGAACGGAAGATTGGATGGTTTATCATGCAAAACACTTCAATGATTACAATTACAACCGCGAAATAAGAGCGCAAAAGTTCACCTGGGATGCTGATAATAATCCATTATTCGATCATCCGGTACCTTCCGGAGTTGTATTGGCAGTACCGTCCGGTCAGGATCCGTTACCGCCGGAAATCGTGTCCGGAGGAACGTATAAGATTGTTGCCAGGCACAGCTCCAAAGCATTAACGGTACAATCATCGTCACTTTCAGCGGGGGCGGTAATTGAACAAAGGACCTATAATGGTGGCAATAATCAGAAATGGATAATAACGGATTTAGGAAATGGATATTATAAGATTATTGCAAAAAACAGCAATCTGGCTTTAAATGTTGCCAATTATTCATTGGATAATGGAGCTGGTGTTATTCAGCAAGTCTATACAGGATACGATGACGAGCAATGGAAAATATGCAATTTAGGTAACGGATATTATGTACTAACAGCTAAGCATAGCCAGAAATGTTTGGATGTCGTGAATGCTTCAACTTCCAACGGGGCACTTGTTAATCAATGGCCGTTTTTTGGAAATAATAATCAGGAATGGCAGTTAATGAACCTTGCCGAACCCTCTGTTTTAGGCGAAATTAGTGCCGGTCTTCAGTTGAAGGCTCTTGCAGGCATTAAAGTTTTTTCAACTCCCGCGGGTGATGAATTCGCAATAGAATTTGAAGGGGGTACAATGCCTGGAACTCTAGAAGTGTTCGACTTAACCGGTGCAACTTTGATAAGCAATGTGATAGCAGCTACCAATAATCAACTGAAAATAAACACCTCAGATTTGAAAAATGGTGTTTATGTACTTAGAATAAGCATGGATACTGGTATTTTTACCAAAAAAATCATCGTGAAAAAACAATAGAATTTAATATTAAAAACTCATCTTTCTTTAATGATTAAGGAGAATAGTCGTGAAACTACAAAGGACTATTCTTATTGATGTTAAAGTATTTATTAAAAAAATATGAAGAAACTTTTTTTGGGGATGCTCGTGTTTTCGGGTCTTATGGTCTACTCATGCAACAATAAAATCAATGAACCTGTTATAGTCGATAAAGATACTATCCCAACTATTCCCATCGATCCCAGTTATAATATTGACATTAACGATTTTTTGATGCGCGATCCGTTTGTCTTTGTTGACACAATCAGTAAAAAATATTATATTCATGGTAATGCCGCCAATAACAAAACCATTCATGTGTATGAAAGTAAGGATTTGAAGAAATGGAAGTTGCTGGGTAGTTCCTTTACGGCAGTACCTGATTTTTGGGGTAAGCAGGATCTTTGGGCGCCTGATATGTTTGAATATCACGGGAAATATTACATGTCTGTAACCTTCAGCGCTCCGGGATATAAAAGGGGGTGCTCGCTGCTGGTTTCCGATTCTCCGGAAGGAACTTATCAGCCAT
>JAQVEB010000315.1 GCA_028698105.1 Petrimonas sp.
ATTTCGGCAAGCAGTTTTTTGTATTCGGGCGAATCCAACGGGCCTTTTTCCTGCGCCAGATCAAACAAATGGTGATTGAACCATTCCATTTCCGCACTGTCGGCTTTTTGTAGTCCAATGAGTTCTTCCACGCTTTTTACAGCGGCATTTGGCCCGAGAGTGGCGAAATATTTGTTTAACCCGTCTTTAAATTCATACAGCATCGCCTGAAATTCGTTGGCTTCCACATTCGGGGCGATGATATTTTTCACTTCCACGATTTCGGCTCCCTGGTTTTTGATAAAATCCACGGCCTCCTGCATCACTTTGTCCAAGTGGAAATTTCTTCCGAAGGAACTCGTATCGAACCCGATACGTTTTCCTTTCAGTCCGTCGGTTTTCAGAAAAGGGGTGTAATCGGTCAGGCTTTTTCCTTCGGAACCTATTGTTTTCGTGTCGGTCGTATCTACTCCGGTCATTACGCCAAGACAAATTGCGGCATCACTCACCGTTCTGGCCATTGGCCCGGGTGTGTCTTGCGTGAAAGAAATCGGGATTATTCCCGAACGGCTGAGTAAACCCACGGTCGGTTTAATGCCCACGATGCCGTTGTTGTTGGCAGGGCATACGATGGAACCGTCGGTCTCCGTGCCAATGGCCAGAACGGTGAGGTTCGCCGAAACCGCCACGCCGGAACCCGAACTTGAACCGCAGGGGTTCCGGGTAAGATCGTACGGATTTTTCGTTTGCCCACCCAGGGCGCTCCATCCGCTGGATGAATAACTGCTGTGAAAATTTGCCCACTCGCTCAGGTTGGTTTTTCCGATGATCACCGCGCCCGCTTCGCGCAGTTTAGCGGTTATCCACGCGTCTTTCGGCGGAAAAGAATTTTTCATGATCACCGATCCGGCGGTGTTGGGCATTTTATCGTGTGTATCAATGTTATCTTTCAGCAAAACCGGAATCCCATGCAACGGTCCCCGCGATTTTCCCTGTTTCAGCTCCTCATCCAGTTGCGCAGCAATTTGCATTGCATCGGGATTCACCATAATTACGGAGTTTAACGCCGGACCATTAACATCAATTTCATCAATCCGGTCAAGGTATGCCTGAGTGACTTCCGAAATAGTAAATTTTCCGGTTTTATATCCTTCCTGCAAATCGTGAATAGTGATCTCTTCCAAATCGATTTTTGTTTTCTGCTCTATTGGCTTATTACAACCAATCAATACAACTAAAAAGAGAGCGAAAAATAAGTTTTTCATAAGAGCAATATTTTAAAAATAGTTTTTTACAATGATTAAAAAATATATCCCACAGATACATAGCCGCGCGGCACAATTATATTTTTGTTATAATCTTTTGGGAAAAATAACGGTGAGAATCCTGCTCTAAACAAGAACCTTGCAGAAGTCTCGTACCTGTATCCAATTCTCGGAACAAAATAAAATTCGTCATTAAAAATATATCCAAGGCTTGTACCAAGTTCAAAATTATGCTTTTCGCCGTAAAGATATGCAGCGGATAATAATCCGATAGTTACAGTGCCCAGAATGTTAAAGTACGAAAAACCGACTCCCGCGGCTATTCGATGTTGGGGTTGGATTAAAATTCGATGTTCATAATTTACAGAATAATATCCGGCGGCACCTCCTAATTCGATATGTACAGCGTTTTTTAAGGGTTCGTTTGGTATTTCCTCAACTTGTGTCCATGCCTTAAAAAGGCAAACAAATAAAAATAACAAGGGAAGCAATATCTTTTTCATTGGAATGGATTTTTTGTGGATGAACAAAGATAATAATACCACACAAAAAATAATCCAAATCAAAACTTTATTTTCAATGCATCGTGAACAAACGCGTAGAAAAATTAGTTTTATTATAAGTAGAAACAATTTAAATCAGAGCGATATGTGGAAAAGAATAATAGCCGGATTCGGCGGAGCCATCGCCTTGAGCGTCCTTCACGAAATCCTGAAGAAAAATATGGATGAACTTCCCGATTTTGAGGAAGTCGGCGAGGAGGCGATTGATAAATCGCTCGAAAAAGTGAACTTAAAAGTGCTGGATACCAGCAAACTGTATAACGCAACTGTGGCCGGCGACGTGATTACAAACGGCATTTATTACGCCTTTACGCCTTTTAAAATGAACACGGTTATCGGTGCGTTGGGCGGACTTGGCGCAATGGCGCTGCCCAAAAAACTGGGATTGGATAACACCCCCATCGCGGGAACCGATAAAAAGAAAATGATGACTATCGGTTACTATATTTTTGGCGCATTGGTTGCCGGAGGAATTTATAAACTCCTTACCATAAACGAAAGAAGAAAATTTGAAGATGAGGAATGATTAGCTGAAAACTTAATGCAAAATAAGCTTCAGTCAAGGCACAAATTTACTAAATTTGTGCCTTGATTTTTTACCCCCATGTTGTGTTATGACTGAAAATGCACCGGTGCAGAAAAAGATTTTCGGCTTCTCTCCCAACGTGTTTTACACGGGGATAGTCAGTTTTTTAACGGATACGTCCACCAAAATGGTCTATTCCGTTATGCCGATGTTTTTGTTGTCCATTGGCGCATCTAAAACCAGTCTCTCGTTAATTGAAGGCATAGCGGAAAGCACAGCCTCCCTGCTCAAAGCGTTTTCGGGATACTGGAGCGATAAAATCGGTAGGAACAAACCCTTTATGCTGATCGGCTACGGTCTTTCAACGCTCGTAATGCCGCTTTACGCAACCGTTGCAACTCCGTTGCAGATGCTGTTTTACCGGTTTGCCGAGCGCGTGGGAAAAGGAATTCGCACAGCTCCGCGTGATAGCCTGGTGGCCGGATCGGTAGAAAAGAACGAAACGGGTAAAAGTTTCGGTTTGCATAAAGCGATGGATAATAGCGGAGCTATTCTGGGGCCTTTGCTCGCTTTTTTGATTCTTTCCCTGAAACCCGACGATTTTCGGTTCATTTTTTTGTTCGCGCTCATACCGGGATTGCTGGGGATTATTGTTCTGATTTTCGGCATAAAAGAAGCCAAAAAAAAGAAAGAGGGCTTGTTGGGAAAATTCAACTTCCGGGATTTCCCGAAACGTTTTTACCTGTTTCTGGGTGTGATATTTATTTTCACGCTGGGAAATTCCACCGATGCGCTTTTAATCGTGAAAGCCAATGAGGTGGGCGTAAAGGTTACTTTTATTCCGTTGGTTTATCTGATTTCGAGTATCGTTTCCGTGGCATTAGCGATTCCTTTCGGCTCTTTGTCGGACAGAATCGGGCGTGAAAAACTGTTGATCGCTGGTTTTTTGATCTATGCGATTGTTTACTTTGGATTCGGATTCACGGGACACATCGGTGTAATTATCGCGCTTTTTGCCCTGTATGGAGTCTATTCCGCTTCGACCGACGGCGTGCAAAAAGCGCTTGTTTCGGATTTGGTGGATAAGAATAAAAAAGGCACCGGATTGGGTATGTACAACGCTTTGCTCGGCATCACACTGTTGCCGGCCAGCTTGATTGCCGGATTGCTTTACGATAAGATCAACTCGAGCGTACCGTTTTATTTTGGAGCTGTAACCGCTGCTTTGTC
>JAQVEB010000316.1 GCA_028698105.1 Petrimonas sp.
CCGGCAAAGCCACGCCCGACGGGCGAAGTATGATCTGGAAATTGCGCGATGCCGATGAACTAGAAAATAGTTTTCGCTATTTTAACGATGGTAAATACAGTTACATCGGGTTGGTAAATTCCAAAGATACCGAAGGTATAAACGTGTGGGGAGGCTCCAACAGTGCGGGTTTTGCCATTATGAACAGCGCTTCGTACAACGTGAACGTGGGCGATACTACTTCGTTGAAAGACATGGAAGGCGTTTTTATGAAACTGGCTTTGCAAACGTGCGCATCGTTGCAGGATTTGGAGAAATTGCTCGTTACCTATCCTAAACCACGCGGGCTGGCAGCGCATTTCGGTGTGATTGATGCCAACGGCGGAGCTGCTTTTTACGAAGTAAACAACCAAACGTGGACAAAATTCGATGCCAATACCGACCCGAACGGTTACGTTCTTCGCACCAACTATTCCGAAACGGGAACCAAAGACGAAGGCTACGGCTTTATTCGCCGACAAACGGCTGAAAAAATATTCGCGGAAGCGAAACAACAAAACCGGTTGAATTATCAGACCATTATTCAGGAATTTACCCGGTGTTTTTATCATCCGGTTTTCGGGCTGGATTATCGGAAGAAATACGAAAGCGGAAATTTCGATACCGAGTTTGTGGCATCCGATGATTTTCTTACGCGCCACAGTTCGGCTTCGTCTATCATTGTGCAAGGCGTGAAAAAAGGCGAATCGCCCGATATGAATACGATCTGGGCACAAGCGGGTTTTCCCGAAACGTCCGTGGCAATTCCGCTCTGGGTGCGCGGCGGTGAAAATCTTCCGTTATTGGTGCAATACGATGATATGATAAAAAACAGTCCGCTCAACGCGGATGCCATGAAATGGAAAAACAACGCCTACCCCATCGGTCGTTCCGACGGTTACCACTACCTGAAGATGACGGAACTCATCAATAAAGACAACACCGGTTACGTGCAACGCATAGAACAAATGGAAAAAGACGTTTTCTTTCTCACGGAAGAGAAACTGGAAATGTGGCGAAAAGATTTGCCCGACCCGTTTTCGATCAGCGTTTTTTACGATACGTTGGATAGGAAAGTGGGGGATTTTTATGCGGAAGAAGATGTTTCACGCTGATAAACGCGGATTGATTACGCAAATTTTCGCAGAAAAATAATCGGCGTCTATCCGCGAAATAATTTGCGACAATCTGCGTGAAAAAAATATTTATGAAATCTATTTTATTCATATTTTCAGGACTGCCTGCTACGGGAAAATCAGTATTGGCACAATTCGTGGCAAAAGAATACAACGCAGTTTATCTGCGAATCGACACGGTTGAACAAGGGTTGCGCGATGTGTGTAATATGGATGTGCAAGGCGAAGGATATCGGTTATCGTACCGGATTGCTGCCGATAATTTGCGATTGGGAAACCACGTTGTTGCCGATTCCTGCAACCCAATCCAACTCACCCGCGACGAGTGGCAGGAAACTGCCGAAAAAAACGGTGCGGAGTTTATCAACATCGAAGTCGCTTGCTCAGACATAAATGAACACCGAAAACGGGTCGAAGAACGAAAAAGCGATATTCCGGGATTAAAACTGCCGACGTGGGAAGATGTCGAAAACCGAGAATACCATCCGTGGAAAAGTAACAGAATTGTAATTGATACAGCAAATAAATCGGTAGAAGAAAGTTTGGAAGAGATAAAGCGGAAAATTAGAGCACATTTAAAACATAAAACATAATATTTCCCGGATATAACCGAAAATTATTATGGTTTTTTTAGGTTATATCCTAAAATTATTATACTTTTGAGTAAAAAATGCAGTAATGATACAAAGACAGCTCAAAAATATCATACAATCAAGACTTTTTCAAAAAAAGGCGATCATTATTGTCGGCCCTAGGCAAGTAGGCAAAACTACTCTTTTGAAAGAAATTGTAAGCTCCTCCGGTAAAAAAACAATTTACTTGAATTGCGATGAACCCGATATGCGCGAACGATTAGAGTCGGTTACATCCGTGCAGCTGAAAGCGCTCATCGGTGATGCGGAAATCGTTTCAATTGATGAAGCACAACGTGTTAAGGACATTGGAATTACACTTAAATTGATCGTTGATAATTTACCAGAAAAACAACTTTTGGTTACAGGCTCATCCGCATTAGAACTCTCTAACTCAATCAACGAACCATTGACCGGAAGAAAGTTTGAATATAGACTTTTTCCTTTTTCTTTCCAAGAATTATCCGATTTCTCTGATTTGTTAACCGAGCAACGCCTGTTGGAAAAAAGACTTATTTACGGGTATTATCCCGACGTTGTCAACAACCCTGGAAATGAACGAGAAATCCTCACAAATATTTTATCAAGCTATTTATACAAAGATATTTTTGAGTTTCAGGATATTCGCAAACCCGAAATTATTGAAAAATTACTACAAGCTCTCGCCCTGCAAATTGGCAGTGAGGTCTCTTTTAATGAATTATCTCAGTTATTGGGTATTGATAATTCAACCGTACAGCGATATGTATATTTGCTTGAAAAGGCATTTGTCATCTATCATTTACGTCCGTTTAGCCGAAATGTACGGAACGAATTAAAAAAAAGCGTTAAGATATATTTTTACGATAACGGCATTCGGAATGCATTGATAACTAACTATAAACCTTTAAAACTAAGAAGCGATGTCGGCGCGCTTTGGGAAAACTTCTTGATTACGGAACGATACAAAAGAAATAGCTACCGAATGGACTATGCCAATGTTCATTTCTGGAGGACAACACAACAGCAGGAAATTGATTATATCGAAGACCGCGACGACTTTTTAAATTGTTACGAATTTAAATGGAACCCCGAAAAAAAAGCAAAATTATCAAAAACCTTTTCTGAGGCTTATCCTAATTCGAAACTGGAAGTTGTAAACAGTAAAAATTACACATCATTTATCACGAACGTAGAATGACCACTCAACAACGATACACCCACCTCACCCAACTGTTCCCTAAAGAACAGGTTTTTACCGACGAACTCTACCGCCTGACCAAAGGTACTGATGCCGGACTGTATCGACTTGTGCCAAAGGCCGTTGTAAAAGTAAATTCTGAAGACGAAGTCATCCGCTTACTGCAATTCTGCCATCGCGAAAACGTGCCGATAACCTTCAAGGCCGCAGGCACAAGCCTGAGCGGACAGACCATTTCGGATTCCGTTCTGATGGAAATCGGACAGGGATTTGAGTTTTCGGTGATAACGGATAACGGAAAAACAGCCACTTTCGGCGTGGGATTGACCGGAACAGCAGCAAACCGTATGTTGCAACGTTATAGCCGAAAACTCGGACCAAAACCGGCATCAATAAATTCAGCAAAAATTGGCGGGATTGTTTCCAACAACGCGAGCGGATCGAGTTACGGCATCAAATACAACAGTTACAACACCGTAAAGTCAATGCGGATTATTTTTGCCGACGGAACGCTGTTAGACACTTCGGACAAAGCAAGTTGCGAGAGTTTTCTCACATCGCATCCCGCGCTTGTCGCTCAAATCGGCGAACTTCA
>JAQVEB010000317.1 GCA_028698105.1 Petrimonas sp.
GTGCTACATTCACGGGCATTCAATGGACATTGGACGTACCAATACCAAGACTTTCCTGATGCGTAAGCTGGCACAAAAAGTTACGGCATTGAATACATTCGCTGCTGAAACTGCCGGAGACGGATCATCCCGTTGGGACAGATATGCCGAAGACCCTAATTTCACCGGAACAGCTATTTCTACTGATTTTACCTATCTCACCGGAGATGTAACTACCGGCTTAAAAAATGCTGGTTTTGCCGATGCTGACGGTATTTACGTATTGGAAAACACAATGGATGCAGCTTCTCAAATGAACGCAGTTACCACCCGTGTTATTTTGAAAGGTGTTTATACTCCGCAAGGCTTCACAGAAGGTGCAGATTGGTACAGCTATAAAGGTTTTAAAATGAAAAAAGCAGATTTTGAAGCCTTCTTGGCTCAAGTAACAGATGGTACAGGCGAATTGGCAGGTACGCCCGTTGGTTTTAAAGCCGATATTTGGGCATTGAAACAAGCTGGTCAGAATTTCACTGCTGCTGCGTTCAGCAAAAACAATCTGAATTTCTATAAAGGCGGCGTTACCTATTATTCCAATATTTACATCCGCCACTTCGACGATACTCAGTCTTCTGTAACAATGGGTTACGGACGCTATGGCGTTGTTCGCAACAACCTGTATAAACTTACATTAGGCACTATTTCTCAACCGGGAGAACCAGTTGTAGTTCAGCCGGATCCAACTGTTCCTGATGATAAAAAAGAAGTTTGGGTATCGTTTGACGTGGAAGTATTGCCTTGGTTGGTACGTACTCAGACGATCAATGTATAATCATCGTTTTAAGCAGTTGCTAATTTAAAGCGAACTCTTATACACACAAAACCCCGGAAGCCATTTGGTTGGCGCCGGGGAACAATAAAAGCAATTACTCAATGAAAAATATCTGGTATAAAATGCTTGTTCTAGCCCTCGTCGGTATTCACTTGTTTGCCGTAACATCTTGCGACGATACGATATACGACGATTTGCAGCCGTGCGACGTGTGGGTGCAGTTCAATTATGATTACAACATGCAATTCGTGAATCGTTTTGGCACAGAAGCTACTGATGTGCAAATGTTCGTCTTTGATGAGAATGGAAAATTCGTGAGCGTTTTTTCGGATAATAGCGGCAATTACTCCGAAGATTTTAAAACGTCGCTCCCGTTAAACCCCGGCAAATATACACTGGTTACGTATTCGGGACTCGACGGTAACTATGCAGCCTTAAATTTAACCCCCGGCGTATCTACTCCCGAAGATTTGAAAGTATTGGTGAATCGTACGGCTGAGAATTCGCTAAATACAGAATTAAAACCCTTATTATATGGCATTGCGCAGAATGTGGAGGTCACAGGGCAATATGGAAATACCGTTACTGTTCCGATGATGAAGCTGACCAATAAAATACGCATTGTTTTTCAGGATTTAAGCAAAGACAAAACATCTCAAATTGATGTAAATAATTACGAATTCGAAATTACCGGAGCTAACGGCAGTTATAATGGCCTTGGCGCTTCGCTTGACGACGCGTTGTTACATTATACACCTTATTATACTGCCAACCTTGAAGGAGGAGGAGCGGCTGTGGAAATAAATACGTTGCGCCTGTTGGCTGACAAGGAATATCGTCTTATTATTCGTGATAAAAACACGGGCAATGTATTGCTGGATACCGATCTTATCAGTTTGTTGCTTCAAACCAAGTTCCACGAGAATAACTCGATGACGGATAGGAATATCTCGACAGACAAGATTATTATAGTATTGTGTTTGTATTTGACGGGCGTCCGGTAAATACCGATACGTTCCTCAGTATCGCTATTTGGATTAATGGTTGGTTGGTTAGAGAGCAAGATGTAAACAACTGAACAAAAGTATGAAAAAAACAATTCGCATCATAGGGCTATATATATTGGCGCTGTTCTTATTCAACGCCTGTCAGGACGACGTGAGTTCCAATACGCGTATTGATGCACAACCCACATACACGAACGTTTCACTTCGGGATATTAATGCCGATCTGGATACGTATGAAGACAGGGTAACGGAAATACGTTTATTGGTTTTTGATTCGAATACCGGAGCCATGGTTTACAACAAAAAACTGGTTTTTCCCGGCAGTGATTTTACGCAAACCAGCGAAGCGGTAAAACTCGTAAAAGGATTGCACGACTTTTATTTCATTGCAAACGAAACAATGGGAGGAACGGATTTTGTAGCTGCTTTGAACAATGTGGACAACGTTTTCAAGTTTAAGAGTGATTCCCGTTTCTGGAGTTTATCTTTCGATCCGAATTTTAAACCTACCGAAACATCGGGTTTTGTGATGTCTTCACGCTACACGATGGTAGATGTGCCGGATGGTTATACGCAAACCAATCCATGGCCTTTCAGAAACGTAAATACTGGTAACGTGCAATTGGTCAGAGCATTTGCGAAAGTAGAAATGACGGTAAAGAACACTTTGAATGCCGACAACAGCATACACCTTTCCAATAAAAGGATCAATTCCGTTCAGTTGATCCAGATTCCTGTAAAGTATTCGGTTCCGCCCGTTAGCGCTACTTATACATCGCTGTTTTCCCAACCAACCGATCTGACATCCTCTCCTATCATACAGAATCCTTCTTTCGATTACACGAAAGAAATTGTGGGTAAATTGATTTTTTACATTCCGGAGTTCTTACGTGGTGCTACTGAGCCGGATGCCGGAAACACGTCCATCGTGCTGGAAGGTTTGGGATTTCCCAAAACAACCGTACCCTTGGATCATGCAAACTTTGCAGATTATAACCAGGGATTTATGCGGGATTTAAATACAGCCGATCTGTCTGCAAAAAGTATCATCAGGAATACCAATTATCAGGTGAACGTGATATTAAACGATGATTACCTTCAATTAACGATGAATGTGATGCCGTGGGATCTTGCTCAGTCTCAAATAGAATATCGTCCGTACACCGAGATGGCTTACCTTCCCTTATGGAACCCCGATCCGCCCGTGGTGAAACAACCTTACGATGCAACGGCAGGTGCGGTTTACGATGTGGCAACGTTTAATTTCAAATTAGTGCACCCCATTGGCGGAATATGGAAAGCTACACTAACCAACGGGCTGGAATTTGCTTTTGAGCCGGGCTCGCCTACAACGGGAACATCCGGTATTGATTATCAGATAAAGGTAGTGGCTTTGAAACCGCCCACAACAACAACCCGCACCACTGAATTCTACTTAATGATCAACGGAGAAGAAGTAGACCCTGACAATTATATCGATGGGGGCACACTTGTTGAAGGGCCTATGGGAATTGGGCCGGGCAATAGATATGTAATTACTCAATCACCACAGTAAAATTATATGAGAAGGAATATATTTATAATATTATCTTTTATTGTTTTCACCTTCATCTCATGTGTTCATGAGGATATGAGCACTTGTGAGATTACCGGCAAAAGCCTATCGCTTGAATTGGTGGTTACTACTCCCATACAAACAAGA
>JAQVEB010000318.1 GCA_028698105.1 Petrimonas sp.
CAAAAAAACAACCTCGAGGGTATGATGGCAAAGAAAAAATCGGGTACATACCACGAAGGCATCCGCAGTGCGGAGTGGTTGAAAATAAAGAACCATAAGACCGACGAGGCGGTCATCGCCGGCTATACCCAACCGCGCGGTTCCCGCAGCTATTTCGGGTCGCTTATCCTCGGCAAGTATCATAACGGAGAACTGCGTTACGCAGGGCATGCGGGGACCGGATTCAACGAAAAATCGCTGAAAGAAATGTATGCGATGTTGCAGCCGCTCGTGTCGGAGAAAATGCCTTTCAACACGAAACCCGCTACCAACGCGCCTCCCACGTGGGTGAAACCCGAGTTGGTGGCTTCCATCAAATACGACCGGATCACGGACGACGGCCTTTTTCGCCACCCGGTCTTTCTGGGCATTCGGGAAGATATTTCCGCGATAGACCTGTACACCGACAGTTTGCCGGACGCCGCGTCACAGGAGCAAAAAACCGCGGCCGCAACCACGGCTTCCGCAACGCAGGAATCCGGCGGAGCCGAAAACGAAGTAAAATATACCAACCTCCACAAACTCTACTGGAAAAAGGAAAAGATCACCAAAGGCGATCTGGTCGCTTACTACCTGTCCGTGAGCGACTATATTCTGCCGCACCTCCGGGACAGAGCGCAATCGCTGCACCGGTTTCCCGACGGCATAGACGGACTCAGTTTTTACCACAAGGACGCCGGCAAAGATGCGCCCTCGTGGGTGCAGACCGTGCGCATTTTTTCGGAATCCAACAACAAGGAAATAGAATACATTGTCTGCAACAACAAGGAAACACTCGGTTATCTCATCAACCTCGGATGCATCGAACTGAATCCGTGGAACAACCGCGTGCAGCTTTCGGACAATCCCGATTACCTGATCATTGATCTTGATCCGTCCGACAAAAACACCTTCCGGCAAGTGGTGGAAGCGGCAAAAGCAACCAAAGAAGTGTTGGACGCGCTGCAAGTAACTGCCTACTGCAAAACATCGGGTAGCACCGGCATTCATATTTTTGTGCCGATGGGCGCGCAGTACGAATATGATCAGGTGCGCGATTTTGGCCTCATCGTGGGTCAACTGGTCAATCAGCGGCTGCCCGAAACCACCACGCTCGAACGAACGCTGAGCAAACGCGGCCCGAGAATTTACCTGGATTACCTGCAAAACCGCACGGGGCAAACCGTGGCAAGCGTGTACAGCGTCCGTCCGAAACCGGGAGCAACCGTCTCCATGCCGCTGGAGTGGAATGAGCTCACAAGCGATTTATCCGTAAAGGATTTCACGATTAAAAACGATCTTTCGCGCATGACAAAGAAAGGAAATATTTTTAAACCTGTACTCCAAAACGGCATTGATCTGGAAAAAACCATCAACAAACTGCTGAATAAAGAAACAAGTTGACTTATTACGAACGTTAATTTTCCTTACGTTCGCCTGCTTCCCCGAAACAAAAAAGTAAGAGGACACGTTTTATAATAAACAACATTCCCGGAATGGTCGGAATAACAATACATAAAACAACAAAACAATGAAAATCAAAGATTACGTATTCAATGAAAACAAAGAGAAAAATGTAGGCAATGCCGAACGAATCTTCTCTTTTGTAGCCGGCGTGTGGCTTTTCTCAAAAGCATTTTCCGGAAGAAACAAGCTGCTCAAAGCCTTGCTGGGCAGCGCGCTCGTTTACAGGGCAGGCACAGGACACTGCGCGCTTTACAAAGCGATGGGCGTAGATGGTACTGCAACACACAACCGCGTAGTGGTAGATACCGATGTGATTGTAAACAAACCGCGTGAAGAAGTTTATGCTTACTGGCGTAAACTGGAAAACCTGCCGTTGTTTATGAAACACCTCCAATCCGTGCGCGAACTAAGCGATACGCACTCCGTGTGGACAGCTAAATTGCCCGGCATGGGAACGGTTGAATGGAAAAGCGAGATCACTTCAGATGTGCCCAACGAATCCATCAAGTGGAAAAGTATGCCCGATTCGCAGATAGATAATACGGGATTGGTGCGGTTTGTGAATGCCGGAGACCTTGGAACGCAAATTCGGGTAGTAATGTCTTACGATGCTCCCGCGGGCAATCTGGGCGCCGGCGTTTGCAACCTGTTAACCCCTGCACTGGAGCGACTTATCCGTCAGGACATCAAACGATTTAAAGAAATTATGGAAACCGGACAACTGCCCATGGCTTAAACAGCAAGAATGATAAGATAGACGGAAGGGATTCTCTGAACGAGAATCCCTTTTGTTGTGATAAAATTATTCGAATTTTTCCAATGTTTCGAAAAGCCAAATTTTCATAACCGCAGGCGATTCATTCGCCTGCGGTAAGGCTCACGGATTAATCCCGCCCGAAGTGGCGGTACGTGGTTAAGCGTATATATTTGTTTTAATGATTATCCGCAATACTTCCTAACGCCACAAAGTGGCAATTTATTTCAGCCCAATGCAGAGCGAAGCGGCGCGTTGGGTTGGGGCAGTTACAGCCCACGATTTCGCCCTGAAAGGGCAGTTTAGCAATTTAAACTGGGCTTACAGCCCTCCAATTGATGATTCATCTCTTTACCCAACGCGGTGCGTTGGGCTAAATTAAGTCGGGCTTGCAGCCCGTTTAGGAATAATTGCGGATAATCATATTTGTTTTTTAGCTTCCGCTGGCGCGAATTTTAAATTCATTCTAAAACCGCGTGTTGCCAGTTAATTTTTTGCTTCGCAACACACACTTCACACTGTGTCCGCCATCGGCGGAGAAGTGCGCGAGCAAGGGGAATTACAAATTGGCGCGAGCAAGGGGAAGTTGCCAACATCATGCTCGGCGAACTCGATGCATCCGGTGTATATTTAACGGATAAACACGATCCGTGTAACTTTATTGACGTAGAAAAATTCTTCAATATATCTCAGAAACTCTTCTGATTGATCAAACTACATTTTTTTGCACTTCAAGCTGATGGATCAGATTCCATCAGCTTTTTGTGGTAGATTGTATAGCACCTGAAAGCTAAAAAGGATTCTCATACGAGTATCCTTTTTGCTTTGATAGAATTAAGCTTTAAAATTTTCTTACAATACTATTTAACCATTGAGTAAGTTTTTAATTCTTGCTTTAATGTTTTCATAAGTAGTGTTTAGACTTTGCTTAGCAATAGCAGTGAGTAATGAAGTGTGAGCCATTGCATCTCGTATTGGTTTATAAGTTTTTGCATCTCTAATAAGAGTTGCTTCAAGATTTCTATCAGTAGGTCTATCAGCAGTTATAGCCAATTCATCCATAGAAAAATATAGCAAATCTTCATTATTTTGTCTTAAGTAGTTTAAAATAATTATAATTATAATTATAATTGTTAAATTATTTTCATGTTTCATATATTTTTACTACATTTGTCTCACAATCAAAGATATATGAGAAGAGTAGTACTTGATAGAAACGAAAGAGAGAAATTAGAATATTTGCAGAAACACAGCAGCAATTCGGTTGAGCGCA
>JAQVEB010000032.1 GCA_028698105.1 Petrimonas sp.
TGTCTGCTCCTACCCGTCCGCTGTCTATCGGGTGGCAGTCGTTACAGCTTTGCGTGTCGTTGATGGACATGGCTGTTTCGAAATAAAGCATCTTGCCCAAGTCAATCATGGCTTGCGTGTCGTAATCGCTTCCCGGCATTTTATCGGGTAAAACGCCGAAAATGTTTCTTGCCTGCGCCCATAAATGCCCTTCAGGCGAATACGGGTCAAGTTTAATTGTGTCGGATTTTGTGTTTTGTCCGGCATCGTTATTGGTTGTTTTTTGTGCCTGATTGCCACACGCCTGCGTAAATAAGAAGGCGGCAACACCCAACGCAAAAAACAACAAGTGAAAAATTGTTTTTTTGTACTGCATAGCTCGTTTAATTAAGTTGTTAGTTCTTATGAATAGTGTATTCCTCAACGATTCTATTGCCAAAAAAGGAGTAAAAACAGAAAGATTCCACGCACTTGCGGAAAATTTGGGTTCTATGGATTAAAACAGGCTCCTCTATTTATAAAAACAGTTGCACACTGTAAATGTTTTGTTTTTGAGATGACACAAATATTTATTAATGATAATTAACAATTCGAATCAAACCTCTAACGGATTGAATAAAAATATAATATCGGATTAAATGATCCTATTTTCATATAATGATTCACGGTATCAGACATAAAAAAGATAAAGAAAGTGTTATGAACGATTTACACCGAATCGTAAATTTGTACCCTGTTCCACCAATCGGCATATTTTTCACGAAACTCGTCGTGAATGGGATGTACCTGATACACTTCGTGATCGTCGGGGTTATCGAAAATCACCAGTAAAGAGAATGTATAGGTGGTATCTATAATTTCCCGGTTTGTGCCGGCCGGCGTACCGATATGTTTGTAACGAATGGTTTCGATGGCGGCCAGTTCCTCCAGCGCTTTGCGAAAATCGGCTTTCACCTGCGCATTATCGGCTTCTTTCAGCCAGAAAAAAACATGATGTACGAACATCCCGCTCAGATCGTTGCTTTTTTCGGATGAAGCGCAGCCCGATAATACGGGCAATGCTCCAACTGCGCTAACAGTAGCCATTTGTTTTAAGAATTTCCGTCTTGCTGATTGTTTCATAATGTTTATCTTTTTCGTTGTTCTTATTGATGGATCGTTCCCAAAATCTTATCCATTGCCCAATTGGCGCGTGTTGCCGAAGCACAGGTACTAACAGGCATCTCACCTTTACCGTTCAGGTAGTTCACGATACTTTGGATCAGGTAAAACTGAATGTTCTCGGGGTTTTCTTCCATAAATTCCTGCGATCCTTCGGAAGTTTCCAGCACGATGGGCGTAAACCCGAATGTAGAACACGTGAGTTTACCTTTCGTGCCAACAAAATCAATCACATCCGTGCGGGTATCTTTCGGCCCTACAAACGTCCAGCTTCCGCTGCCCAGCGCACCCGACGCAAAACGGAAGGCTCCGCTTAAGGTATCTTCCACATCGTACAGGCCGCCGATGTTGGCCGTAAAGCCTTCGGCATGGGTGATTTCGCCCAAAAGGAAATCGAGCAAATCCAGTTGATGCGAAGCCAGATCGTAAAAATATCCGGCTCCGGCGAGGTTTTTCTTTACCCGCCAGGGCAGGGTTTCGGGTTGCATATCTTCGTCGCGCGGCGGAAGGGCAAACCGGATCTGTACGGTAGAGATTTTTCCCAGCGCGCCATCGTCAATCAATTGTTTCACACGCAAAAAATACGGCAGCGTGCGCCGGTAATACGCCACGAAACAAGGCACGCCCGTTTCTTCCGATACTTTTTGTATCTCAAGGCATTCTTCGTACGAAGCTGCCAACGGCTTTTCAACATATACCGGCTTGCCGGCTTTCATCGCCGCAATGGCGTATTCGGCATGCGATCCGGGAGGCGTAGCGACATAAACAGCCGTAACTTCGGCGTCGTTGATCAAATTTTCGGCGTTATCGTACCACCTGCCGATTCCGTGCCGTTCGGCATAATCTTTCGCCTTATCGCCGTCGCGACGCATCACCGCCACAACCCGCGATCCGTCCACTTTGTTGAAAGCCGGGCCGCTTTTCTTTTCCGTTACGCTTCCGCAACCGATGAATCCCCAATGTACCATATTAATTGAAAATTGAAAATTAAAAGTTGAAAATTAGACCGCTTCGCTAATAGATAATAGACAACTTAACAGGCAGATGTCCCATTGTTGAATATTTAAATTGTCTAATATCTGTTTGTCTATCAGTCTATTTGTCTATTTGTCTATTTGTCTATTTGTCTATTTCTTGATGAGATTATCCCCAAAACGCCAATAGCCGCAAATGCCACCGCAATGTACAAAAAAATGGCGGAAACGCCATCGGTTTGCCCATACGAATGCATGCCGCTTAATAAATAATTCACCCCGAGGAACGTCATCAACACGGAAGAGAAAGCAAAAACCGATAATAAATTAAACAGCCAGTCGCTGTTCCATTTCTTCACTATGTGCAGATGTGTGACAACGGTGTAAACGATCATGGTGATCAGCGCCCAGGTTTCTTTGGGATCCCATCCCCAGTAGCGTCCCCAAGATTCGTTAGCCCAAATGGCACCCAAAAAAGTACCGATGGACATCAACGCCAGCCCTACCATCAGCGCCATATTGTTGATAATACTCAACTCACGGATACGATATCCGGCAAGCGGATTTTTTTTCGAAAAAGCAAGCAGCGACAGATTGGTGATCCCCAGCAGGAATCCGATACCGAAAAACCCGTAAGCCGCCACAATAACCGCCACGTGAAACATGAGCCACGGCGACCGCAGTACAGGCACAAGCGTGCCGATTTGCGGATCCATCCAATTGAGGCTCGACACAAACAGAATAACTCCGCCGAAGAGCGTGGCCAGCGCCATCGTAAGCGCGCTTTTGCGCCCGAAAACAAGTCCGGCCAACACCGTTGCCCACGCCACATACACCATGGTTTCATACGAATTGCTCCAGGGCGCGTAACCCGAGATGTACCACCGCATGCCCATGCCGTAGATGTGAAACAGAAATACCGCAAAAATCCCCACCGATAACACGGTAACGACCACACCGGCCCATTTTCGTTTTTTCAGTAGCTGCATGAAGGCAAAAACAAGCAGCAGGCCTCCAAAGATAAAATAACCCAGTTTGCACCGGTCGAATATACGCATGTTATTGTACCGTATCTCGGCCGATATTTTTTCGGGATTGATATGCGAACCCGCATCATTCTTCCGTTGATATTCTTTGATCACACCAAGCACCTGATCGGGTTTACTCCAGTCGCCGCTGCGCAGCGAATGATTGACTTCCGCCAGATACCACGCGAAGGAGCGGGTAACAAACAGCGAATCTTCCTTCGGAAAAGCGGATAGATTATCTCCCGGAGCATACCAGGTGTGCCCGGGATCATTCGGGTCGGGAAAAATGCTCAGCAAACCGTAATTCAACAGTTGAAACACGATATTCACCCTTTCGTCCAGTTTCAGCATATCTTTTTCCGTGCGTGTCCGCTCTGCCGGAGCTTTGTGGTATAACTCCTGCAGTTGCGGCAGAAGTTTGTAGTTCCCGTTCGCATCAAAAAACTGCGCATACGACGCGTAATCTTCCGGCAATTGATACCGTGCCGAAATATCGTTGTTCTCAACCGCGATAAACGGAACCTGAATCCACATTTGCGGCATGGCAAGGAACCCGAGCAAAAACTGATCGGAATTCAACCTGCCGATCTGCTGCTCCTTGTATATTTTCCGCAATATTTCGGACGAAAACGTATTTACCGGCATGATCCTTCCGCCGGATTGCATCGGAAGCGCGCCAAAGGCGGAGGCGTGTGAAATGCTCACAGCATTCTTTTGCACGGCTTCCATCATGGATTCCCCCGGCATGGTTTGCGCCGAGGCGGTAATGGAAAAGATCAGCAAAAACAACACAGCCGGAATATTTTTGGCAGCGTTTCTCACCTCTTTCAAGCGGCGGTTCAACTTCCAAAAGCGGGAGTTTTTGGTGACAAAAACAAGCAGAAACCCCACGAGAAGCAGAAAATAACCCGTGTAGGTGATGATTCGTCCGGCCACATCTTTGTTCGCGGAAAGAATGGTTCCCTGCTCATCCTGATCGTATGACGCCTGAAAAAAGCGATAGCCTTTTACGTCCAGCACGTTGTTCATAAACACCTTCGCTTCGCGCGTTTCTCCGTCGACATGTACGATCAGGTCGCTCTCGTAAGACGAAGGGCTTGCCGAGCCCGGATAGCGGTTGAGCCTGAAATCGGTCAGTTCCAGGCTGAAAGGCAGTTTTTCAAACGACATCCCCCGGGAAGAACGAATAACCATCTCATCGATGATCTGCCCTTCGCGAATATGCACCGAACCTTCTTTGCCGAACAGGTGCGTAACCATTGCTCCCGCGAGAATCACGATAAATGCCGCATGCACCGTTACCAGCGCCCATTTCTTTCGTTTGATATATGCTTTTTCGATCAGGATCAGCACGAAGTTTACCACCAGCAGAAACTGCAGGAAGATAAACAACGGCGAATAATACACCAAAAGCTTCGCGGCTTCCGTGCCGCGGTACTTTTCGACAAACGTGGCCGCCGCCATTACCGCGGCATACAGCAACAGCAGAACGATGGTGGTTTTATAGGATGAGAGGAATTGTTTTATTTTTTCCATAAAGGGATATTTCTATGAACGGTTACAAAAATAGCACAAAAAGGGAGACAATGCTTACAGCTTCGTCAAAAAAAACAAAGGTACAGCCACTGTGTCCGACTATCGGCGGATCGTCTCCCGTTGGAGAGCGATTGCAATTAACTCCCATCCGGTCGTTGAACGTTGTTTCGCCTTCACCCACAAAAAAAGCGCAACCATTCGGGCTGCGCCTTTGTATTACAACAAACATCCGACATCAGTCATCGGTCATCGGACATCCGTCATCAAACATTCCTACGCCTCTTTCCACTGCTTTTTCAGCAATTCCACTGCGTAGGGAACCGCAATTTCGCGCTGTCCCTGCAGGCCGCACTCAAAGCTCACATACTTGTCGTAACCCAGCATTTTCAGCCCTTTAAAACCGTTCACATAATTATCGGCTTCGCCGTCTTCGCCCGGCATGCTGCGGCGTTTACGGCTGGCCACATGTACATGCTGCAGATGGTCTCCACCGGAGATGAATGCCCCCATATCGGAGTTCTCTTCCCACGTCATGTGCCAGAAATCGCCCATGCAGGTTACGCCCGGGTTATTGATGTCGCGGCAAATGGAGGCGGCATCGCCCACCTGACGCAGATAAAATGCTTCTTTGCGATTGAGCGGCTCCAAAATAACGGTTGTACCATGTTTGTGAGCAAAGCTACCAAGTTCGTCCAACTGTGCGCAAAGAAAATCGCGCGTTTCCTGTGTGTGCGGCATCACCGGTTTTTGCGAGTTGAACGCAGGTACCATGATCACACCCGTGGAACCGAGTTCTTCCGCAGCCAGAATGATCTCTTCCATCGTGTTGCGGAATTTCTTCCGCACGTCGGGATCGGTGGAGAGGATAAACCCGTCGAAACCGGCGCAAACGGCGCTCACTTTGATGTCGCGGCCTTTCAGGGCGTCGCGTATTTCTTTCACACGGCCCTTCAACCCTCTGCCACCGGGTTCGAAACCGACAACTCCGTGCTTTTCCATGAAATCAAACTTTTCTTTCAGGTTTTTGCCCGGGGCAATTCCTTCCTGAAACGAAAGTTTTAACGGGAGGTTGTTGGCTTTCGCCGATTTAGCAGACGATGTCAATGAAGAACACCCGCCGGCTGCCAGAAGGGCAGAACCGGCAAGTGTTGTTTTTATGAAATTTCTTCTATTGAAGCTCATACGCGTTTATTTTTTGTCTTGCGCTTTTCCCGGTACGGGAACGGTGAATCCGGTCATATCCATTTTACCCATGTTCAGGTCTTTTGGCGTATAATCGAGAGCTGCAGCCGTCATTTCGTCCCACTTGGTTTCGGCGCCGGAGTAAGCCGATTCGCGTCCCATTACGGCAGCCATATTGGCAATAGCCGTTTCAGAAGCTTGTTCGATGGTTTTTCCTGCGCGAATGTGGTTGATCAGATCAACATGTTCCAGTGTGTAAGGATCGGTTTGTTTGAAGTTTGTTTTCTCGGCTTCGCCGTCGTATTGCCAAACCACATTTCCGGCAAGGTCTTTAATTACATGACCGCCGTTGCTCGACCACGAACCTTTGGTTCCCTGAATAAATTCGCTCACATTGTTGGCGCAACCGTCTATCTGGCGGCACATGCTGTGCATGTGAATACCGTTTTCCATGGTGAAATCAACGCTGAAATTATCGTACTGGTCACCCGTTACGCGGCGCTGACGCGAGCCGAAAGCAACTGCGCTTACCGGTTTCAGTCCGCTGAACCACGTGAATACATCAATATTATGCACGTGCTGTTCCACGATATGATCGCCCGACAGCCATTTCCAGTTCACCCAGTCGCGAACCATAAATTCGAAATCGCTCCAGCCGGGTTGGCGATCGCGATACCACAACATGCTTTGGTTCCAGTAAACTACGCCGCCGGTGATCTCGCCAATAGCGCCGTTCATGATCTGCTTGAACGATTCCACATAGCTGCGCTGGTGGTGGCGCTGCGTTCCGGTAACTACGCACAAATTCTTGGCTTGCGCCTGTTTAGCGGCGGCAACGAGCGTACGATAACCTACCGAGTCAACAAATAACGGTTTTTCCAGAAAACTGTGTTTGCCTTTTTCCACGGCATATTTAAAATGCTCGGGGCGGAAGAACGGCGGGGTGGCTACCAACACCACATCCACATCGCTGTCAATAACCTGTTTATATGCATCCAAACCCACAAAACGTTTTTCGGCAGGAATATCAATATTCTTTTCCGATTTTAATTTGCCTGCCAGCTCATCTACCCTGTCCTGAAAAACATCGGCCAAGGCTACAATCGTTACGCCGTTGGCGGCGTTCAGGAAGTTCATGGCTGCGCCCGATCCACGTCCGCCGCAACCGATAACACCGGCTTTCAGTTCTTTGCCGTCTGTTGCCATATCGGGAAGCTCGGGAATGTAATACGTTCCCGGTTCTCTTAACGGCGTGTTGGCACTTTTTCCTTTTTTGTCACTGCTGCAGGATGTAAGAAAACCCGCAGAACCTGTTCCGATGACACCAACCGCTCCTGCCACGGCAGAAGTTTTAATGAATGTACGTCTGGTTAATTTGTTTTCTTTTTTCATATCGTTAAATTTGTTTTAGAAAGTATTTATTGTGTATTGATCAAACTGTCGGGTTCGCAAACCACGCGGAAACCGATTCCTTTAACATCGGAGTACCACCAGATACTTTTCGGTTGCTGCGGGTCGGTTTTCAGCCACGCATCGTGCTGCGTGTGCGCACGTGAGGCGGAGCGCACTTCCGACGCATCGGAAGAATAATAGCCGCCGCGCACTACCCATTCATCGCCTTGCGTGTTCAACGGGTCTGTGGCTCCGGTGGTTACTTTTTTGTAGGCTTCGGGGTCGTATTTGTCGGCGCAGTATTCCATCACATTGCCAAGCATGTTCTTTAATCCGAACGGATTAGGCAGAACGGCCGACGGCGGCTGCGTGCGGTTATCGCTGTTGTTCACATAAATGACGTAAGCACTTATGCTGTCGGTTTTCGGCTTGAATATATTTTTCAGGAAACCGTAATTCGAAAAGCTTTTCGGGCTTCCAGGGAAGAAATACGGCGTTTGCGTACCACCCCGTGCTGCGTATTCCCACTCGGCTTCCGTAGGAAGACGGTATTTTTTACCGGTTTTTTGCGATAGCCACTGGCAGAACGTTTCAGCCGCATAATGCGTCATGGTGATGGCCGGACGGTCGCTGGAGCCCCAACCCTGGTCGGGGAACCCGAAAGGTGGCGTGGGGCCTGAGATAGCATCCACGTCAAGTGCGTTCAGGTTGCTCTCGTAGGTTTCTTCGGGAGGCGTGCGCCCTTCGCTCATCGTTTGGGCGTAAAACGCCCAATACTGATCCCAGGTAGTTTCCACTTCAGCCATAAAGAAGGGGCTCACGGCAACTTCGTGCAGAGGCGACTCGTCGGGTTTGTGGAACGGTTCCTTTTCGGGGCTTCCCATATTGAATTTTCCGCCTTTTATCGCGATCATATTAAACGAAACTGCCGTACCCGGAATCTGCTCCGTGAAATTGGAGAAAGTGGTTACCGGTGTTGCTTCTTTGAAAAATTTGCTGGTGTCAACTGCCGCACTGCCGGTCATTCCGGGAATTCCCACCATTTGTCCGTGGACATAGTTGGGGTTGTAGTGCCCTGCATCAAGGTGGCAACTGATACACTGAATATCCAATTTTTCGGCATTTTCTTCGTAATACAAATGTGCCGTAACGGCATCATCGGTTACGCCTTCGGGAAACAAATTCTGATGACATTTTACGCACGATTCGTTGGGGATGTATTTTACGGCGTTCTCCAGTTCCGATTTTCGATCCCAATCGAAATCGGCGCTGTCTTTTGTGATGTAACCCCACACATCGCGCAGCCCGAGAGCGGCTTTCGCAGTGTAATGATCCCACGTTTTGTCCTTCGGTGGAAGGTGGCAGTCAACGCAGTTGGTCATTACGCCGCTGGCGTTGTTCACATGCTTCGATAATTTCCAGCTATCGGTGGCATGCGGATGCACGTGACAGATGGCGCACGACTCGTTGCTTGAAAAATAAACCGACGTTTGATAAAGGGCCGCCACGGCCACCACTCCGATCAGTAAACCAAGCAGAACGAAGAAGCTTTTGCGTTGATGAAATTTTTTTTTGGGTTTGTTGTTCCCTGCAGAATTTTCGGACATTGTTCTCCTTACTCAGTGATGTTTTTTTATCGCTTTGTGTTTACGTTTCACAAAGAGCCCATAAAATTACGAAATTAAATGATAAATAAAAAAATTAATGTACAAAATGCACTTTTTTTGATGAAAAAGCTTTTTCAATCCATCTGACCCTGTTAAAACGTAGAAACTGTATCAAAAGGAAAATAAATTTTTGCATACCTTACAATTTGAAACTTATTGTTATCTAAAAGCTCTGAAAGAGATTAATATGAATAACCGTTCCGAGTATCGGGACGGTAGTTGACCGCACCCCGAGTCAACCCTGAAAGGGTTGAAGTTCAGCCCACTCCAGGGCTTGGTATGGCGGGGTTGTGCTTCCCCGCACTGCGTACGGGGTTATTCATATTCAGTCCGCCAAGTTGCGGACAAAGAGTTTCAATTCGGAAGTATTACCCTGCAACTTTTTACTTTTGATACAGTTTCTACAAGCTTATTTTTATTCACCGTAACCAGGATTTTGCTTAAGATTTGGATTTCGCTGAATTTCGTCTCTGTGGATTGGCAGATAATAACACTTGTCCACCCATTTTCTTGTTTCCTGCAATAAAGGAATTACCTTATATGTATATGTCCAACGAGATTCATCATAGGTTTCTTTATCCTGTTTAGCCACACCCGGTTTCAACATTCCCGTAATACGGATACCATTCAAACTATTCAAGCCAGTAGCTTCAGGAGCTATCATCCATCGTCTTAAGTCCCAATATCTGAACTCTTCAAAATAAAAGTCTAAGCGTCGTTCATTTTGATATATTTTTCGAAGTTCTGCTTGATTTGTCGTGGTAACATCGGGCAAATTAACATTTTTGCGGATTTCGTTTAAATATTGCTTTGCTTCGTTCAACTCATTTAATTCGATACAAGCCTCGATATAATCATAATATACTTCCGATAGTCTGATGAAAGGAAATACAGCGTTAATTTTGTTACGATGATCTCCCTGAGCCGGATTGATGAATTTCTTAAGATAATATCCCGTGTATGTACCGTTCCAGTTTTCACCGCCTCCATCACGTGTATCCATACCGGCGTACAAATTTGCGCTTCCGGGATCAAGTTGGTAATACCCTGTTTGAATTCTACCGGTAGGTTCTTCTACTGCATAATCAGCCGGACGTTGTATCCATTGCATACCATCATACATAATGTTTGCATAAAAACGCGGTTCTCTATTTTTATAAGGATGCGCAGCATGCACCGGATTTTTCCAATCGAACTTACTTCCGTCTTCCATCGAAAATGCATCCACGATGTCCTGAACAGGTGTATTACCTCCCCAGGCGTGATAACCGCATGGTCCATTAAACAATGGCATATGTGTACCACTTTCGTCTTTTGTGTCAATGAAATAACGCGAAAAGATGTGATCAGGGCTATCCTGCAGGAAAAATGACCAAATTTTATTTGCTTTTTCCTCATTTGTCAACCCTTCTCCGCCAAAAGTAGGTATAGCGTGCCCCATAGGATTATCCATTAATTCTCTTGCCGCCGTTTTTACAGCACCCCATCTATCTGATTTAGAGCCTTTTGAATAGAACAACAATTCTTTATCTGCATAAGATGCGAAAATTGGAACTTTGGCTGTGGCCGTAGTTTGGTCGTGTAAATCGCTTGCGGCATCCGTAAGAACTCGTACTTTCAATGCCTTTACGGCGGCTAACGTTGCACGTCCTTTTTCTGTATTGGCAAACGTACGATCTTTCAATAGCGTGGCAGCTTGATCCAAATCAGCAAGTATTTGATCAATGCATTCAGTATATGATGCACGCGGAATTAAAAAATCTTCTTGGGAGTCCGTTAATTGTGTAACTTTTAACTGCAATGGAACACCTCCGTGAGCTCGCGTTAAACGATGATAAAAATAGGCACGCAAAAAATAAGCTTCGCCTTTCAATTGAGTCTTATTTTCATCGTCGAAAGTTGCAGCATCCACATTTTCAATGAAATCGTTGCATGACCTGATATTCCTGTATAATCTGGCCCATTGATGTCCACTTTGTGTTTTTGCAAACCATCCTAAATTTACATCTGTTACTGCCCCTGCATTGGTTTCTCTGAACTCGCGGCCGTGAGTGAATAATGATTCATCCGTGGCTGATGCTTGAAGTTCTTCAGTGAATCCGGCATCCTGGAATGTAAAATATATGTCATACATATAGGCTTTTGCTAAACTCGCTTCTTTCCAAATGTCATCCGCTGTTATTTCCGTTTGTGGCTTTGTATCCATGAAATCACTGTTACAAGCGATAAACAACGATGAAAATGAAAATAAAAGAATATAAATTATGTTGAGTTTTTTCATTTCTTCAATTTTTAAAATGTTAATGAAAATCCTAAATTAATAACCTTAGATAGGGGATAATACACCGCATTAGAGCTCGTACTTTCGGGATCAATATCATGAGCCCGTGTGAAAGTCAATAGATTGGCACCATTAATATAAACTCTTGCTCTTGAAAAGAACTTTGTCTGTTCGATTAAATTCTTCGGAATAGTGTATCCCAATTCTAAATTCTTCAATCTGATGTAACTGGTGTTTTGCATCCAATATGTATTGCTTGCCCCCGTACCGCTGTCCCAATAATATTTAGCCCGCGCATGTACACGTGGATCAGTACTGCTTGGGTTAGCAACAGACCAGTGATGATCATAAACATACTTCGAATAATTTCCTATTTCACCGGAATCGAAATAAAGTTTCGACCACGAATCGGCTGCACCTTGGAATAAAATACTTAAATCAAAGCTCTTATATTGAACAAGTGAATTAAGACCGAATGTCCACTTAGGTTCATTAGTGGTGTCAAATCTCTTTCTATCATCGGGTGTTATCTTTCCATCAGGTTTACCATCGGGACCGCCTATATCTTTGAATTTCATATCTCCCGGCTGAAGTCCTTCGTCACTTGTAATCCCATCGTAGTTAGGCCGGTTAGCCGTATCATTAATCTCATTCCAATCCTTGAAAACTCCGTCAAATTCATAATACAAACCCGTATTCATGGGATGTCCTGTAGATTTTTGCCACTCAGGCGCACCCGGAGATTCATCCCAGAAAACAATTTTGTTTTTGGCGTAACCTCCCGAAAAACTTATGTTATATCTAAAATCGGCATTCACGGCGTCGTTCCATTCTATTTTCCAGTCGAATCCTTTGTTATCAACTTTTCCTATATTCTCTGCAGGAAGAGTAAGTCCCGCCGTTTGGGGTATCGAAGCATTTCGTCTCCACAAAATGTTTGAACGTTTATTATAGAAATAATCAAATTCGAAATACAAACGATTTTTAAGTGTTCTGCCTTCTAAGCCAACATTAAAATTATTCGCTCTTTCCCATGTAATATTCGGATTAGGGAAGCGACTTATTCTCAACCCCTTTTCATCTTGATTATCTATGATATATCCCCATTCGTAATAGTATGTCGGAAGAAATTGGTATTCTTGCAATTTATCATCAAACCATACTTGATCGTTACCCATTTGCCCCCAGGAAACACGCAATTTTAAATAATCCATAAAAGTTACGTTTTCTTTCCAAAAATCTTCTTCTGAAATCCGATAACCAAACAAAATACCAGGGAAAAAACCGAATCTTTTATCTTTAGGGAACATGTATGAACCATCATAACGCCATACGAATTCAGCAAGGTACTTTTCCATATAATTATAGGAGAAACGACCAAAGTAATTCATACGCGCTCTTATCCAGTTATCATTCCAACCGCCGCTGGTAGCATTTTTCTCTTTATCGCCTCCTGCATTAAAATGTTGCAGTGCATTCGATAAGAAATATCTCCTATAACCTGCGAAATACTCTTTATCAGAGGTGTCTTTTTCTACACCAACCAATGCAACCACTCCATGATCTCCAAATTGTTTTTCATAATTTAAAAAGGCACCCATAACCATATTTGTCTGATCAAACGAACCCATATTTAAACTTGGATCGGAATGACTGGGATAACTTAAGGCTTCTTTCAACAATGGCGTCGTTCCATCGTCCTCGTAGGACTTGAAGTCCCATGTATACAAATACCAAGGCTGAAACCAAGTTTTGGTCTGACCAAATGATTTATCATAGGCTACGTTTGCTACCAATTTTAGTCCGTCAATCCAAGGTTGTGTAACTTCAACACTGCTGGTAGTTTGTATGTAATATCTTTTGTCATGTGTATAGCCAGTTTGATCTGTTACTGCAACAACTGGATTTCGTCCATATTCCTGTGCGGGGCCGGGTAATCCATTAGGCCAATATGCGGGATCCGTTGGCCGACCACGTGCCGTGAACCACAAAATATCCCATGCCCCCTGGCTTGGAAAGTTCCTGTTTTCTTGACGTCCCATTAATCCGACACTCGCTTTAATCCACTCATTTAGCTGAGCATCTAAATTAATTCTTAAATTGTATTGCTTGTAATTGTTTGCTGACTTGTAATACAAACCATCCTGAAATTTATATCCAAAGTTTGCAAAATATTGAACTTTTTCTCCTCCGCCCGCCAGTTCCAAATTATGTACGTTTTGAGGAGACCAAGGCTTAAATGTTTCTTTATACCAATCTGTATTTGGATATCTCCATACGTCCGAACCATCTTTGTATTTTTGTATCTCTTCCTCAGTCTTCCATGGTTCCGAGACGACATCTGGTTTACCTGTATTGGGATTCATTAATCCGTCGTTCACAATAAGTTCATTTCTCAGTTCGGCATACTCGGCAGCACTGCTCATTTTAGGTAAAACAGTTGCCCGCGCCCAGCCTTGATTAAATGAATAAGTAAGTTCCGGTTTTTGTCCCGTAGTCCCTTTCTTTGTCGTTATCAGAATTACACCATTAGCAGCGCGTGCCCCGTAGATGGCGGCTGAAGCATCTTTTAATACTGAAATTGTTTCAATTTCATTGGGATCCAGACGATCCAATCCTCCGGCTCTGGCCGCGATTCCGTCTATTACAACGAGCGGATCGTTGTTTCCTAATGTATTCGAGCCTCTGATGCGAATGGTTGAACCATCATATCCTGGTTCCCCTGAACGTTGAAGTGTTATAACTCCCGGCATTCGTCCGGCAATGGCGTTTGACAAATTGGCAACAGGAGATTTAATTAATTCATCTCCTTTTACTGAAGTGACAGAACCGGTTGCCGTTTCCTTCCTTTGTATACCATAGCCTACGACTACTACTTCATCAATAACCTTCGTATCCTCGGATAAAGTTACGTTTATAGTGGATTGATTTCCTACCACCTCTTCATGGTTTACATAACCAATATACGAAAATACGAGCACGGCGTTATCGTTGGGCACAGTTAAACTGTATTTTCCGTCCACATCGGTCACCGTTCCTTCAGTAGTACCTTTTACAACTACGTTCACTCCAATCAGGGGTTCACCGGCTGCATCGCTCACGGTACCTCTCACCGTTTTTTGAGCGGATAAAGCGAAAGAACACAAGATAAAAAACAGTAGCGTTAAGATTTTAAATGAGTTTATGGAATACTCATTTTTTTTATAAAAATGGGTTAAGAATTCTTTCATGTTTTTTAGAAATTAAATAAAGTATTTTGTTTCTTCTACTAATAATTCGGGATTCTTGTACGCAACGTACAATTCTAATTGGTCAATTTATCTTCATAGGCAAAAAATTTTAGTTTGCGATTAAAAAAATATCCGGTTTGAAATTGCTGCTTATTTTTGCGTATTTGGTTATTGGATAATGATTTAATTAAACGTTATGGATATTAGTGTAAAATAAACCCTAATATCGCTGTAAAAATAATAATATTTTTATAACCGATAACACAAATATTAAAAAAATTATCTTTTTTAACTAATTTGTCTTTATTTTGACGCATCAAGTATCAAAAATTCATCTATTCCTGATTGCGAGCAATAAGTTTATTTTGTGTTCCTCAAAAAGTAACGTGCCGTTTCAATTATGGTATCTTTTCTTTTATCGGAATCCGATTGGGCCATGTTTACTTTCACATCGGGTTCAACGCCGAACTCGATATGTTCTTTTTCCGCATTGAACATGGGTGATGCCGAAAACCTGACCGACCAGCCGTTGGGCAATTCCGACGAAAACGGCAACCCGCTTCCGCCTCCCGTTCTGTCGCCGATCACGGTGACATTGGGCGCATATTTCATGATACTTACAAACTCGTTTGTAGCGCTGTAACAACCGCGATTCGTGAGCACAATAACCGGTTTTTGGTAGCGTACGCTGTTGGAGCTCTCAACGTATTTGGGGTACAAGGACGAAAAATCGTTGTGTCCGGGCCCTATTTTATGCGAGATATAACCAATGAGCATCCGCTCGTTAAAGAAACGGCTTGCAATACGCTCTACGTTTGTGAGGCTCCCGCCTCCGTTGTTGCGCACATCAATGATCATTCCTTTGCAAATAGCCATTC
>JAQVEB010000033.1 GCA_028698105.1 Petrimonas sp.
TGAGATTTGCCGTATTTTTGCAACCTGAATAAAAAGGATGGTCCGGTAGCTCAGCTGGATAGAGCAACAGCCTTCTAAGCTGTGGGTCTTGAGTTCGAATCTCAACCGGATCACGGAAAGCCGTTAGCGCGGCTTTTTTTATTTTATAGAATCGGTAATGGTTGTAAATGGTATTAATTCACCTAATTCCACGTATTCCGATAAACCTTTCAGGTTTAATTTCTGTATGCCCTCGGCAATGAACATCGCTACCTGATTTGCTCCCAACTCGTTCATGTGTGTATCATCCTGTACGCCTTCCGGCTTCGATTTATCCACACCCGGGCCTAACCACCGATAAAACGGTTTGGAGGCCTCGTCACCCAGCATCAACACCAAGTCGCGGGTAACAACGTTCGCATCAATAAGCGGAACGTTATATTCTCCTGCAACCATTCTTGTAACTGCGGGATAGGCTTTCAGCCTGTCGTCTATCAAGTTTCCGTCCTTAAACGTTCGCATAACAATTGATGTGGCTAACATAGGGTTGCCGCCTTTTGCTCGCGTTTCATTCACAAATTGAATCAGGTTTTGCTTATAATCAACATACGAAGTATGTCTTTCAGGCCTCGTTGATGCATCGTTGTGCCCAAATTGAATGATAACATAGTCTCCGGGTTGAATTTCGCCCAATAGACGATCCCATCGGCCCTCGCCAATGAACGTTTTTGTGCTTCTTCCGCCTATAGCATGATTTACTACTTTCACCTCATCGGTAAAGAAATGCTGAAGCATTTGCCCCCATCCTCGCATTAACGTTTCATTTTCCTTATAAGTTTGTGCCGTGGAATCGCCCGCAATAAAAAGGCGAACTTTTTCTTTTGGCGTTTGAAAAGAAAGTAACGCGAAGGTTGTGAAAAGAATAAATATTTTATTTCTCATTTTCTATTTTATAAAATTTCATTTCCCGTATAGTAACCGGGCCAAGTAATCCCGAAGGAACTGTTTCCCATTTGTCGTACAGCGTTTTCTGATAATTTACGTCCACAAAATTGATCTCGTTAAATATACGCCATTTAACTCCCCGTCTGTCGTAATCCGCAATCCGATTAGCCGGTAAATTGGTAACTTCTACTTCCAGCTTATTTTCTCCTTTTTTAATATATTTGCCGATATAAGTTTTAAACGGCACAGCAAACAATGTGGAAACTTCTTTATCGTTCACAAAAACTCGTGCGCTTTCACGTACATCGCCCAAATCGAGCAAATATTCATCTGAACCGGGATTGTCTATCGTGAACGTTGTGTTGTAACGGGCAGTCCCCATATTTATTTTTGCGTTTGTGTCGGGCAAAATGGTCCATGTACCCAATGTGTCAATATCGAAGGTCCCTTTGACGGTGGGCTGACTTTCCACAAACGTAAGACTCCAGCCTCTTTTTAACGGTATTGCTTTTCCGGCAGGTTCAACATATTTCCAATTTTCGGTTTTTACATCTTGATTGGTAAATGTTTTGAGAATAATTGATTCACCCGGAGACAATTGCATATAGACTTCGGTTTTTCCGTTATTTTCCCTAATACTTGCTTTCCCGGACTTGCCTGTCATGGGATCGAAAAACATGGCTGATTTCGCGGGGATACTTATAGGAACCCATCCGTCAATGGGGTTATCCGTAAGCATCGTCATAAAATAATGGTATCCCAAATCGTTTTTCCGCCGGATGCATTGTCCATTAAAATCGGTGATGAAGTTTTCGTGGGATATGCCTGCGGCATTAAACAACTCGTTGTAATTCTTTCCGGTTATCACAGAACCCTTGTTCAAAGAACTAATCTGCGTTTTTTCAAAATCAGCCGGAGCAAATTTGCTCATTATCTTATTGAATTCGTTCAACCTTGCATCGTAATCTTTTAACCCCGGAACATTGGCAGGATAATTGTTTACAAAAATAACTTTGGCTCCCGCGTTTACTAACTCATACAATTTATTTACAGTCTCTACCGGAAGAAATTTTACGGCCGGTATCACCAGCGCTTTATATGTTGTTCCTCCGGCTGTTTTTATCTTTCCGTTTTCAACTGTTGCCGACTCAATGAATTGATCAGAAATGTAATCAACATCTCTTCCACTCTCCCTTATATTATCAACGGTTTGATAAAACTTCGGAAGTAACTCCCTCAATCCGTGAATGGCAAAGGCCAAATAATAATTGCCTCGTTGCTCGTACCAAATATCGTGAACGGGAAAATAGACCAATAAATCATTATCGGGTTGTCCGTATTGTAAAAACGATTGTGTACGGGTTATGTAGGAAAAGAATGCCGGTGCATCCCTCCACACGGAATTGGTTGGCGACATGTTAATGGAAGCGTAAAATAACCATCCTGGCCAAGCAGCTTCTTTTGGTGAGTACGGTGTTCCATGAAAATAGACGTGATTGACACCGGAGGTGAACATTTGGTCAATCTCAGGCTTGCACTGCAATAGGGATGTCCTGAAATGTTCCGTGAGCCACGTAAACGTTTCAGCTGAAGTGAATTTTTTACCTGCAATGTGCGCCGCCGAACTGGCCAACTTTAGCGTAACCGGATTCCCGTCGTTTTTTTTGATCAAACTATCTTTTCGCAATCCGGGAATATCAAAATCTGAAATACCAAAAATTTCACACTCCGGGATATCCACTACGGCATATAAATCAATTAGGTTTGCCGGTGAGCCGTGTGCCTGATTGCGTGTCAGAGAACCATGTCCATGTGCCCAGTCAGTCCATTGCATTGTAAAATTGTGCAACAACATATCACTCATCGTTTGGCGGTAATCGGAAACAACACGCGATGAAATATCTGTACTGTCCTTCGACAGTAATTCCGGAAAATAATCCTCTAGCTTATAACCACGTCGTTTTTCAAACTCATCAAGAAATGTAGGCGACCAATCGGCACCATAGACTTCATACGAATCGTTGAAAAAACCATTCGGAAAAGGCGTATTGTTGCGGGTAAATGCCACATCAAATTTAGAAAGATAATGCTTCACGGCAGTCGCATCGAAATGATTCATCACATAACCCTCTCCACCCGGCGCTGCTCGCTTTACTTTTTGCAATGTCTTCCCGTTGAATAACGCAATCAGGAGCCAGTTTCCGGCAGGCGCATCCCAAACGAACGTACTGTCGTTCCCGATTTTTGCCGTTAAATCCATTTTATCCCCTTGATCAGAATATGCCATTAATCGCGACAGCGATGCTACTTCTTTTTGTTTCACGTCTTCAACTGCAATGATCAGTTTCACTTTCTTTCCGCCCGTCGCATTGTATTTCTGAAAAATTGCCTTTGTAGCTGCATCGTCAATCGTCACTTCCGGACCTCCGTAAGGCCAGCCTGTGCCGGTATTCATATCTATCTTCATACCGACTTCATTCGCTTTCGTTTTAGTAAAGGAAAGCATGCTCATCCATGTTGGTGAGAGGTAATCAATGTATTTAGCATCAACTCCCTGTACACCATAAATCGGCGTAATTTCCATCCCTCCGATACCTGCCTCGCCCAACAGTTGAATGTTGTAATTCAAGTTAGCCGAATCTACAGCGCTTCCCATCCACCACCATCGTGTCCAAGGTTTGGATTCAACGGTGGGCACGGGCCATTTTGTACCACTATTTTGCACACATGCGCTAAAAGTGATTGCGATAAAAAGAAGCGAAAGGAGTTTTTTATTCATAGCAATGCTTATTTTATGTTCTTTTTCAATTCATCCGGAGCATCCTTGGTGTTAAAGTCCAATCTTTCTCCTTCTTTTATAGTCAGGTTTTTTATCGTAGTAATATCAACTTCCGTTTCGGGATGAAAAAAGTTGGAACTCATGTATTTCAAAATCGAGTACCGAAGTTGTCGGGCTACAAACCTTTCCTCCAGATTATTTTGAATATCGGCACTGCACACTACAAGCTTTCCGTTTCCAACTTTGACCTCGAAAAGCATTCCTAATTTCCGGTTAATAAACCACGTGTCTATTGGTTGGACGATAGGATAAAATCCATAGGGAAAATCAGTCAACTCCAGCACTTGTTGTTTCTGCACCAATTCCCACCATTGCAGATCGGAGTATGAGTCTGTTGGAAAATCGTTAAAAATGGGATGAAAATCGTTTATTAATACGCCGACTGTGTGTGGTGGACGCATTTTGAACCATGAAGTATTCCAAAAAGCAGGAGTCAGGTACTGAATTACATTGCTACCCTGAGTCACTTCTCCGGCAAGTTGCAATAAAACAGAGCCTCCTTTATTCAACATTGATTGAGCTTTTTCGTCAAGCTTTTCACAAACATATACCGCTGTTGTGTCCACCTCTGGTAGCATTTCGGGATAAACCCAGAAATTCCATTGATTCAGGATATCCGTTCCGGTAAATTTCACTTCAAAAACCAGTTTTTGCGCCTTCTTGAATTCGGATAACGGAAACGAAATTTCGCCCAAAGATTGACAATTTCCCATAGAAATATCTTTTTCAGGCAGAGCACCTTCTCTTATAATTGTACCAACATCATTTTTCACTGCCCATTTTGTTCCCATTTTTTTCAACGAATGTTCCCCAAAATGGGACACCTCCAATCGGGCTTTAAACACCTCATCGTTTTTAAATACAAACTTATCCATACGCGACAAAAGTACCGTTGGAGCACAAAAATGGCGAAAATCTTCGGCGGTGATGTATCCTTTTTCCTCCCAAAAGGCGTTCAAAACGCCCACAAGCGCTGTTCCCTGCCCGGAATAATCGTTGAGGCTCAATAATTGAAATCCAGCATATCCAGGCGTTCGCAATGTTTTTTCTATTTCGTTTTTATAAGATAACGCCTGCAATTTTCCGGAAGAAAAAAGAAAATCCGCAGCAAGGGTTCCCATACCTCTGTCAATTAAATCTTGCTGGAATAACTCGAAATTCCGCGCTTTCATTACACCCGTATATTTTTTGATCTCGGTGAAATCGGGAAAAACGCACCATTGACCCGTTTCGTGCGACACGTACGGTTCTTTCACCGTGTCGATCTTCACCCGGAAATCCGAGTTGCTTTCGGGACGCTTGTCCCACTCCAGTCCTCTCGCTCCTGCTTTCACATGATACTGGCTTTTGGGTTGCCATGCCCAGCTCCCTCCTACCGATGCTCCGGTATATACCCTGCGCGAGTCTGTGGCCTTCCAATAATCCACAAAGCGGCTTACCCAAGGCACCCAACGACCACGTGGTTCATTACCGATAGCAAACATACAAAAAGAAGGATAATTTCCGTAAGTACTAACTATTCTTTTCGCCTCCTCCCAAAGATATTCATCCACAGGACGACCATCACCCAACGAAGTACCATGATTAGGCCAGCTCGGCCCCTCGGGTTGAAGGTAAAAACCCACGATATCGGCAGCTTTGAATGCTGCCTCGGGGGGACAGTATGAATGAAACCGCATGTGATTTAACCCGAAATTCCTGCAAATTCGAAAAACACGCTCCCAGGAAGCAACATCCATCGGAGCATATCCGGTAAGTGGGAAAACGCAGTTTTCTACCGTTCCGCGCAACATTGTTTTTTGTCCGTTTACATAGAAATAAGTATCCTGTATCGTAAACTCCCGCATCGCAAATTGAAGCAATTTTTCGTCCTTTCCATAATTTGACTTTAATGAAACTTTTAAACGATACAAATTGGGGTGAAATTCATTCCATGTCAACATATTCTCACCTATCGGTAGTTCAATATCTAACGTCAGGCTATCATTTGCAATTTTATACCGTTTGCTTACAGGTGTTACCACATGTTTTACGGATGAATTAAAACTTTGCGCTTCCAGCGTTATGTTTCCGAATGAATTTCCTTTCAAAAACAATTTCACCAAAGCTGTTTTATTTTTAATATCGGGATAAACCTGTACATCATCAATATAAGATAAAGGCATGGCCTGCAATTCCATTCTTCCAACTATACCGTTCCAGTTTCCTTGCGTTTGATCAGTTATACTGTGGGAGTCTTTACCCACATCAATATCTTTGGTTCTATTATCAACACGGATAGAAATAGAATTCTTCCCGGGCTTTAGGTGTTGCGTTACATCATAAATGTGCGGTACACTTAACGAGTTCTGCATACCAATTTCAGTGTTGTTTATCCATACATGGCTTTCGGTGTGCGGCCTCTCGAGAAAAAGCACAACTCTTTTTCCCTGCCAGTCCTTCGGAATATCAACATCTCTTTGATACCATGCCGCACCAACATAGTATTTCACCGGTGTAAGCCAAAACGGAAGTTTTAAATTATCGGGGTCGCGGAATTTAGCTAAACGCGGGTTAAAGAAAAACGTGCTGTCGTAAATACTTGCAGTCCATTGGGTATGCAACGTAACATTATCTCCTTTACGGTTTTCATTCATGGAACCGGGCAACGTTATTTTATCGTTCAACTTCCGGGAAAACCATTCTTTGTGTACTCCTTCATCGTTTCTGTCTATTTGGAATCGCCAAATCCCGGATAAATCCAATTCTTTGTTTTGTCCATTAAGTGTAAAAACGATCAAAAGAAATAACGTAGCTAACGTATTTTTTTTCAGTATTTCTAAATCTATCATTTTGTAATCAAACTTTTTATATTTCTATTGCATACACATTCTCCTGTCCTTCAAAGTTGGCGCGGAAAATAACCCATTTGTCATCGGGTGAAAAGTGCACGTTAGGTTCCAAATGGTAATTATGATTCTTCATGTTTACTAATCGGGTAGATATCAACTTATCACCTTCCGGTTTGAAAAGATAAATCCATTTTCCGTTTTTCGCCTTAGCTACAGATGTTGAATCGCCTCCATCGCCTGCCAGCAGTTTTTCGTCCCACGATGTAGTGTAATGCACAGACCATTCATCTCTGGTCAAACTATACGTTGTTTCTTTGCCTGTAGCCAAGTCCGTTTTCGCAACAAAAAATGTTTTACCCCGCGGCTTTTGTAAATCAAAATAAATGGCATCTCCCTTGCGTCCGAACCATTCGTGCCCGGCAATCTCCATGTCCATCGTACGTTTGTGTTGCAATTGTGGTTTGTTGCATCTTACTACGTCAATCGTCCAAATCCGATCTACTTTGTGCCAGGGACCTTCATGGCAAAACATCAGCAAATGGGGGTCTGTGGGCGAGAACTGAATGTGGTTGAGCCACGCATTCTCTGTATAGATTCGGTTCAATTCTCCGGTTTTCGTATCAATGGTGAAAAGCGTTCGCGGCAAATGTGCGTCGTAAATACGATCGAAAAATTGACTTTTCTGCGGATATTTTTTCAAAATTTCTCCCTCTTCGGGATTTGAAAATGCACCGGCTAAAAGCGTTCCATCAGCGTTAACGGTGGTAATCGAAAAACGTTCGTTCGGAGTATCATGTGCATAAACCAACCGTTTTTCGTGCGAATGCGTATTTAATGCAAAAATGGTGTCTTTTTGTTGATAAAATATTTCCTTTGTTTTAGGGCAAACAATTTCGGTGCGCACAGGAAAAGTTTCATGCGTTAATTGATGAATTTTCAAGGTTTTCAGGTCAACCCAATACATTTGTAAATCTCTTCCATCAAAATTATAGATCTCTCTTCCGGCAATGTCTTTACCCTTGTAATCGCTGCCGCCGCTAAACACCATTTTATTTCCGATGAAGGGATTGTTATGGAAATAAAAACTCATGTTTGTTCCTTCACGGCGGGTTAATTTGATAATTTTGTGTCCGGTGTCTTTATCTATCCATTCGTCTGGCATTTTCTGCCCTCCGGTTTCCATTTTGGGAACATTATTCCCACAGGAATTTAAAATGCTGCAAGCAAATGCGAGAAGAAATATGGTTTGTGTTTTCATTTTTCGTAAATTTTTAAAATTTATTTTTCCGAGTCCAGAGGCCAATAGGGTGATGGGGTATGCGCTTTCTTTATCTCTCTTTCGAGTTCCGATAAAATCTGTGGATATTTTTTCGCCAAATTGTTTCTCTCGAAAGGGTCAGCGCCAATATCGTACAATTCCAATGGGGTTCCTTTTTTTGCAGAAACCGCTTTCCATCTTCCTTTGCGCACCGCCACCTGCTGTCCGGGAAATTCCCAGTACAAAATCCGATTGTCTGTGACCTGTGTTTTGCCATCCAACAACGGTTTTAAGCTGATGCCATCCACGTCTTGCGGCAGTTTGGCTCCGGCATATTCTGCCAATGTTGGCATTATATCGGGAAAATAGATTAAATTGTTCTTAACCTGATTCCCTTTTATTTTTTTCGGGAAATTCACGATAAACGGTTCTTTAATACCACCTTCGTATAATAATGCTTTATGTCCTCTTAGTCCGGCATTACAATTCAACTCTTCTATCGGAGCCATGGTTGCCCCCCCGTTGTCGGAAGTGAAAATTATCAACGTGTTATCTCTCAAGTGATTTTTATCCAAATAATCAATCAAACGTCCGATAGCTTCATCTGTGTGCGTGATAAGCGCTGCGTAAAGTTTCGCCGTTTCCGACAAAGGCATCGAAGCGTAAGGCTCCACACTGTTTATAAAATAGGGTTCGTGCGGCACATCGAATGCCAGATAAAGAAAAAACGGATATTCTTTGTTTCTTTCAATAAAATCAATTCCTTCGTTTACCGATAAATCACTATCGTGAATGCCACGGGCGTTATTAACATTTTCAGGAACAACGGTTAACTCCCGATTCCTGAAACGCAATGCGGGGTAATAATACGGTGTATTGGAATCGGCAGAGCTTACCAGCCAACCATAAAACTCATCAAAACCTCTATCGAGCGGTCCGGCACCGGGATTGAAACCGTCTAAATGCCATTTGTTGATGACACAGGTTTTGTAACCGGCTGCGCTTAAGATAGTTCCGACAGTTGTATCGTTTAGCAAGAGATTAGCGCGCCTGATTGGATTTCCGTTTTTCAATCCCGGCAATCCGCCTTGTTTCGCAAAATTATCGCGAATGGTAGTATGCCCCGTGTGTTTTCCGGTAAGCAAAGCGCAGCGCGATGGAGAACTAACCGCAGAACCTGCGTACGCACTGGTGAACCGGATGCCATCCTTTGCAAGTCTGTCTATATTGGGTGTTTTAATTACTTTATTTCCATAACAAGCCAAATCGCCATATCCCATATCATCCGCCAAAATAAAGACAATGTTGGGACGGGATTCTTTTTGTTGCTGCGCATTTCCGTGAATTGAAACAGATGACAGCGCAAAAATTACCGGGACAGCATTATGAAAACTGTTTTTCCTCATCATTTAGTTATTTTTTGTTCAACTTCATCATTTCCACAGCCGTATCAATAATTAATCCCAATCCGTGTTTCTCGTTATCGCCAACGGGACGATTGTAATAAAACGGAAGATCATTGCTGATGCCTGTCCCAACGCACACATTTGTGAAACGCCCGTCAGGAGTTATTTCCTGATTTTTCAATATATTCCATCCGCTTTTAGCGATACTTGCATAGCTTTTGTCAATCCATCCGTTGTTAACGGCTTTTGCCACGCCGTAAACGAACATCGCTGTAACAGACGATTCATCGTAAGAATCTGGTTTATCCAACAACTGATTCCACATGCCGTTGGCATTCTGATAGCGAGAATAACCGACGATTTGTTTTTCGAGCAGCGAAATAAGCTCTGTTCGTTTGGGATGGTTCTCGGGCATCGCATCAATCAAATCAGCCAACGAAACCGTGATCCACCCGTTTGCGCGTCCCCAAAAGGCCACGCCGTTCCGTTTTAAATCGGTGTAATAACAATGATAATACAGTTGCTTTTCCAGACACCAAAGGTACTTATCTATGTTTATCAATTGTTTTGCCGCTTCATCGAAATACTTGTTATCGCCTGTCATCTTTCCCATTTGGGTTAAAAACGATGTTCCCATATAGGCATCATCCGCCCAAACCGTCATTTCACGCGGAAAAGTCCGGCAAAGCGTTCCGTCAGCCAAACGGGTTTGTTCGTTCATGATATGATTGGCGGCATTTTGAATGTAGTTGAAATATTCCTTCTTTTTATCCAATTGATACACTTCGATAACGGCGGCACCCATAGCTCCGCAATCGTCCAGTTCTTTCATATTCCACAATTGTCCGAAGGGCCAATGCCAATGTTTGCGGTCGTTTTTGAATGTATTTTTAAAATACGCGTAATTGTTGAACCCGAAAGCAACGTGATTTTTGGCATAACTCACATATTTCGGTTCATTGAGATATTCACCAAGCGCAACCATAGCCATATCCAACACCCCGTTTGAATAATGCCACTCGGAAAGCGGACTGTTGAACTTCACTTCCGTTCCTTTTGGAATTTCCTTTGTGCTGTTGTAGATTTTTCCGTCATCAACGCCGACAAATTGCGTAACCGGTTGTTTCAAGATATTATCGGCAATGGCTCTGATGGCGTCTTCATCTGTTCTTTGCTGAGCAAACAATGAAAAAGAAACAAGGGAACACACACTGATTATAATAATTTTTGTTTTCATGTTTATGATATTTAATTTCCGTCGGGTTTTATTGTTGAACTAAATGGCGTTGGCGCAATAATGACATCCTCCTCTTTATCGGGATGAGCCGGGTCGAAAGTTCCGAAATCATTGACAATGTATTTCTTCAACGGTGAACCATTGTCTATCAACCCCTTGAGAACACATTTACAAATCTCGTATCCGCCGTACGAATTAAAATGCGTGTTGTCGGCGAGCGGTTGGGTTTGATTTGGAAATGTTCCTGAGGGATAATGGACAAACGCTTTTTTCGATGCTTCATCGCCCCACGCTTCGTAGAGCGTTTTGCTCATGCTGTTTAGGTCAACCAACATCACATTCTGTTTTTTTGCCAATTGCCGCATGGCATCGGGAAAGTCGCCCAGCGTGTTGATTATTTTTCCGTTTTCATCAAAACTACGGCGATTCATCGGGGTTACCAGAATGGGAGTTGCGCCTTTTTTTCGCGTTTCGTCAATCATCTGTTTCAAACTTTTTTGGTAACTTTTATATGGACCTTTATTTTCCCCCTCTTGCTTTTGGTCGTTATGTCCGAATTCGATAAAAAGGTAATCGCCTTTCTTCATTTTCGTGAGAATTTTAGCAAATCGCTTAGCAGAAATAAAGGAATTTCCGGCTTCACCGGATTCTGCGTAATTAGCCACAGAAACCTTGTCATTGAGGAAGCGGGGCAATATCTGTCCCCAACCGCACCAAGGCTCATCATCCTGATCCACAACAGTAGAATTTCCTGCAAGAAAAACGGTAGGAACATCCACCGGTTCGATGGTCATGGAAACCAAACCGGGTTTTTCGCCGTTGATCTCCAGCGTGAGCTTGTTATCCCAATTTAGTTTATTTTGCTCGCGGTTTTTTGTTCTGACGGTATCTGTTCCCGATGTAATCATTTTATTTCGGATATTTACGTTGAACGTTTTCTTTGCAAATTTACCTTCGGGAACAACGATGTTTTGCAACATCAACCTGCGCGATTCTGTTTTGATTGTAGTGTTGGTCTTCCTATTTTTATCTCCGAGCACCATCGTAACCCGATAATTACCTTCGGGCAAATCCACAGAAAAAAAATAAGGATTGCCGACACACGGTTTTGTTCCCAAATCGTAACCGAAAGAGGAATGGGAGCCGTAAATTGTGTTGGGGTTAACTTTCTGATAACAAATTTTGTTTCCGTCGCCAAAATGGAATCGGTATTTTTTCGCACTGACCGGCATAACAAAGAGCGCAGCAAGCATAAAAACCAAAAATGTTATTTTCTTTTGTCTGTCCATAATCTTTTGTAGCACGCGAATCACTCCATGAAAAAAACTTCTTTCAGCGGGATGGAAACCGGCGAATTATCGGGATTTGTCTCCATAATATCCGCCATATATGTCCACCATTTTTGCACGATGGGGTTTTCTCCCAGATCCTGCGAATTGCCTTCGCCGGAAGTTTTTTGCACGGCAAACAGGATATTCGTATCCTTATCCCAGAAGATGGAATAATCATAAACGCCCGCCTCCTTGAGTAATTTTTGCAACTCGGGCCAAATGGCATTGTGCCTTTTTTCGTACTCGGCTTCAAAACCCGGTTTTAGAAACATTTTAAACGCGTCTCTTTTCATAAGTTTAAATTTGCCCCTTGACTCACTGAAGGGTGAATAATGAGCATCTATTTTAAGTTTGTAATATTGAAATCATTATTTTAAATATTTTTTCAATTCCAAATCCGGAATGGATTTTATTCCTTCAACCAAAGCCTCGCAATTTAAGATAGCACCTTCACGCGTTGTGTGTACCCTATCTTTGTATAATTCGTTCGTTTTTTCTTTCCCAAGCGCTTCGCATCGTTTGGCAATCAAATCGTTATGATCAATAAAATAAACACCCTCCTGTTCAGCTACTTCTTTTGACCAAAGTCCGTAAGTTTTGTCGTTTCGTTCCATGTTGTCTCCGTTCCACGTATTCCCGGGTGTATGAGACAAAACGATCACAGTGGCGCCGCGCGCTTTTGCCTGACGGATGTACATTCTCAAATAATGTCCGAAAGTAAAAACTTCCTCCGGTCCTCCGGTTTTTTCCATGATAAAGGTTTCGGATTCTTCGCCCGTACCTTTAATTGAGGCTCGCGCTCTTCCGGTATTAAAGGGTCCGCCATCGTTGTGCCCGAACTGGATGAAAAGATAATCCCCTTTTTTGATGCCGTGCAACACTTTGTCCCATAATCCCTCGGTGTAGAATGTACGACTGCTTCTTCCTCCCAGTGCGTGATTTTCAACCGTAATGCGCGTGGTATCAAAAAATTGCTCAAAAAAACTTCCCCAACCCCATTGTCCGCCGTCGCCTTTACCCCTGCCGTTTTTCACGGTGGAATCTCCAATGGTGAATATAACCGGGTTGCCGTTTTTTCGCGTACTTCCGGCGACGATTTCATCGGGACGGGAATTGTCGTTGATGCTGAAAATGAGGGCTGTTGTCGGGATTTCTTTATCGTAGAATTGAACGGCGTTATCGTTCATTTTCGGATGTTGCGTGTTGAGCAGCGTTATCATCTCCGCTCCAGCCCAAATTACAGGTCCATAGCCATGCGCGGCATAAACGCTTACCGGACGGTAATAATAAAACGCAGGATCAAACGCCATTCCCGTACCGACGCAGGTTCCCTCAATCTGCCCTTTCGGATTGATTTTCGTGGAAACGGCGTTCCATCCCAAAACTGCTACGGGACCAAAAGTCGAGGCATTGATCCAGCCTTTGTTTATCCCGTGCGCGATGCAATATGTGAAGATGGCTGTTGCGGATGTTTCAAGATAGGAATCCTCCCTGTCCAACAACTGGTGCCAGAATCCCTCACCCGATTGTAAAGCAGATAAACCTTTGATATGTTTCTTATACAAATTCAAAATGGGTTCCCGTTGCGGGTGATTTTTGGGAAGTTCATCCAATGTTTCGGTAAGGGTGAGCAATGCCCAGCCGTTGGCGCGCGCCCAGAAGAACGAAGGATGCTCTTCCATTGACTCCACCCAACCATGTCGAAAAAGGCCTTTTTCTGCTATAAACATTTTATCTTCAAAAGAAGAAATTTGTCCGGCAGCTTCATCGAAATACTTATTTTCTCCTGTGGTCGCGCCCATTTGCATGATGGCTGGGATACTCATAAACATATCATCGAGCCAAACCGTGTTCATCTGCGGGCGTTTGCGGGCAAAAGTGCGGTCGAATAACCGATATTCGTTGTACATGATGTAGTTCATGTAGTTGTCAATCACCGATTGCAACTCGAGTTGTTTGTTTTTCCTGGCGGCTTTTATCATGGCGGCGCATATCGCTCCGGCATCGTCCAACGCTTTTGGTGCGACCATTTTTTGGATCGAAGGGTCAATGAGACCATAATCATTGTATAGCTTTTTGAATGCGTCAAAGTTTTTGGATAAAAAATTGAACCGGTCATAAACATACCTTTCGTATCGTTTATCGCCGGTAGCTTCGGCAGCGGCGAGCATAGCGGCATAAGTTACACCCCATTCGTAGCTGGTGAGGCGAAAGTCGCCTTTTTCGAGTTGTGAATTAGAATCATAATCCGAAGGATTGTTGATGGTCTTACCAGAATTTTTATCCACAACGTTGGCTGGGGTAGCCGCATCGAGGTAGTTCAGGATTCTGTCCAAATTGGCTTTTATCGTATTTTTATCCGGAATTCCGTAAGGAATATTGTAATCGGGTTGAATCAAATGCAACGGCGCATTGGTATCGGTCATACCCGATTGCTTTTTTTGCGAGTAACCTGATAAAATAAAGCTAAAATTGAACAAAAAAATGATGAAAATTTTCAAATACTGCTTGTGCATGATCATTTTTTCGAAAATTTAATATCCACTAATGTGTTATCAGTTTATTTTATTTTCTTTCCATTTACGCTCACATTTCTGATTATCATGTTTTGGATACTTTTTGTATTGATTTCGGTATTGTTTTTGGCAGTTATGTTCAGATTTTCAAACGTGAAATCCGATAAACGGTATTGCTCAGAATCAACTACGCCGAAAAAAGTATCGCAGGTAACATCTATATTTCGGAATGTTATGTTACTTGAATAAGAAACCGGCATCTTTTCTTCTCCTTTTATATCGAAAAACTGTGTCCACGGCCGAACGGACAAGAAACTACCACATGTTCCGGTAACATTTTCTATGAGAATATATTCGTAATTTTGGGGTGTATCGGGACGCATTTTTAAATGCAATAGCTGACGCACACCTTCCAATTTGCAGTTTCGCACTATAATATTCCTGTCGTGAATGGATTCGCTTCCGCAAGTTAATGAACTGTGACTAAGCCCGAAAGTACAATCCTCTATAATGATATTATAATTTCCTCCGTTGTTTTCATCTTTATCCGCTTTCGGACCTTTTCCCCCCTTCAGGGCTATGGCGTCGTCATTAACTGCCATATAACAGTTTTTCACCAGTACATTTTTACAAACATCAATATCAATAGCGTCCGTGCTGGGCGCTTTAACCGGTTTCTCGGGTGACAAGAACGTGAGATTCAATAATTTTACATTTTCGCATTTGTAATAATGGCTAGTCCAAAATGGGGAGTTAATCAGTTTTATTCCTGAAATCTGTACGTTTTTGCTGTTTGAAACATACAAGAGCCTTGGGCGCATCTCGTCTTTATTGGTACATTGTGGATTCCATGCCCTGCGAAGCCAAAACGCTTTCCAATACCGCAGACCGTTGCCGTTTATTGTTCCTTTGCCCGAAAGGGTAAATCCATCTACATGATCGGCATTCACCAGCGCGGGAA
>JAQVEB010000034.1 GCA_028698105.1 Petrimonas sp.
GTATTTCCCACGCTCGACTGCTCTGCCTGTATTACTACGCCAAAAGTTTCCGAAATTTCCCGTCATCCCAACATCACCATATTTACCGGAAGCCGTGTCAGCAACATAAAAAAACTGGGCGAGAACGATTTTATGGCTGTAGTCCATAAAAAACCGCGTTACGTACACGTCGAAGACTGCACGGCTTGCCAAAAATGCGAAGAAGCTTGTCCCGTAAGCGTCAGAGACCAGTATCAGATGGATTTGGTGGGACGTAAGGCGGCTTACATTCCTTTCAATATCTGTAGCCCGAAAGCCGCGGTAATCGATATCGAAAACTGCACGTTGTGTGGCGCTTGTGAAAGAGTTTGCCCTACCAATTGCATTGATTTTACGATGCAGGACGAAGAGTATGATCTGAAGGTAAAAACAGTGGTGCTGGCAACCGGATTTAACCTTTTTGACCCGTTAAAAATACCGCGTTACGGTTTTGGAACGTACAAAAATGTACTGACTTCCATGCAAATGGAGCGCCAAATCGCACCCACGCGTCCGTTCCACACCATTCTTCGCCCAAGCGACGGCAAAATGCCGGATAAGATTGCCTATGTGCTTTGCACCGGTTCGCGCGATGTTTCCGTGGGAAATCCAATCTGTTCGCAAATCTGCTGCATGTACTCCATCAAGCAGGCTCAATTGCTGATGGGTGCTTTGCCGATGGCAGACATAACCATTTATTACCTCAATATCCGTTCTTTCGGTAAAGGTTTCGAAGAATTTTACGAACAAGCCAAAGGAATGGGTGTGAATTTCATTAAAGGGAAGATCGGCAGAATTTCGGAAAAAGAGAACGGCAACCTCATCCTTCGTTACGAAGACATCAATGCCGGAAGACTGAAAGACGCCGAACACGATATGGTGGTTCTTTCGGTTGGCGCATTGCCCAATACCGAAGCCGGCGGAATGTTCGTGGATAAACTGAAATTGGATAAATTCAATTTCGTGGGACAGGAAGACCTGATGGCTTCGCCTGCAAAGACAAGTATTGACGGCGTTTTCGTAGCCGGTACCGCCTCTGCGCCAATGGATATTCCTGACGCTATTCTGTCGGCAGGTTCCGCATCGTCCGAAGCGATCAGTTATCTGATGAAAAATGCCCCCAAACCTCCCAAAAAGGAAGTTAAAGTCGGGCAAATGAGCGGTTGCTGAACCTGAATGATGATTTTAAATGCAATTCTCTTAAAAATAAAATAACGAAAAATGCTGTTCACACTCTTCTATAGGGTGGTATGCAGGTATAAAATTTATGGAAAAAAGAATAGGAGTATATATTTGTCATTGTGGTGGTAATATTTCCGATTACGTTGATGTGGAAAAAGTGCGCCAATCCGTTGAAGGTGACGATAACATCGTTTTGGCAGAAACGACGATGTTTGCTTGTTCCGATGCAAACCAGAAAGACATGGTAGAAGATATCAAGAACCATAAACTCGATGGCGTAATTGTGGCATCGTGTTCGCCAAAACTTCATCTGGTGACGTTTCGCAATGTAACCGAACGCGCCAACCTGAACAAATACACGTATGTTCACGCCAATATTCGCGAACAATCGTCTTGGGCGCATTCCGACAATAAAGAGGGTGCTACCGAAAAAGCCATTCATCTGGTAAAATCGGCCATTGCCAAAGCTCGCCACACCGAAGCGCTGGAGCCTACAAAAGTGAAAGCCGAAAAAGCGGTAGCGGTTATCGGCGCCGGAATTGCCGGGCTGAAAGCTGCCATTTCGCTTTCCAACAAGGAAACACACGTGTTTTTAATAGAGAAAGAAGCTGCCGTAGGCGGATGGGTGGCAAAATGGAGAGATTTGTCTATGTCTGACGAAACAGGCGAAGCGTTGATAAAACGGTTGTACGAAGATTTGAAAAAACGCGATAACGTAACCATTTTCACCAATTCCGAAGTAGTATCCAATGCCGGGAGCATTGGTAATATCACGCTGAAAGTCAAAAGAAAAGACGAAGAATTTGATATCACCGTTGGTTCGATTTTGGTCGCAACCGGATTTGAACCTTATAAACCCGACGAAGGAGAATTCGGTTTTTCAACCGTTCCCAATGTAATTACGCTGCCGGAGTTTAAGCAACTCATTGATCACGAAAAAGATACGCTCACGTATAACGGAAAAAAAGTGAGAAACGTGGCTTACATTTACTGTGTGGGAAGTCGCCAGCCCGAAGGAGGCAACACCTACTGTTCTCGTTATTGCTGCACGGCAACCATTCATGCAGCCAACGAAGCCCGCAAGAAATTCAAAGATATACAGAATTTCCACTTCACACGAGGCGTGCGTTCCTATGGAAAACAGGAACTGCTTTACGCCGAATCCCTGCAAGGCGGCGATATCTATCTACAATCGTATGAAGACCATCTACCCACTGTTTTTGTCCGTAACAACAAACCGGTGGTGAGAATTAACGATATTCTTACCGGCGGAAAAGAACTGGAAGTGGAAGTGGATTTGGTGGTTCTTGTAACCGGAATGACTCCGCGTAGCGACAATTCGGTGGGAACCATGTTCAAGCTCCCGAAAGGACGCGATAAGTTTTTCAATGAAATTCACATGAAACTTCGTCCGGTGGAAACCGTTATCGACGGGGTAACCATTGCCGGAGCGTGTCAAGGACCGAAAACCATTATCGAAACCGTAAATTCGGCGTTGTCGGCAGCTACAAAATCTTATACTAATGTGAGCAAAGGTATGCTGGAAACCGATCCACAAATTGCCGAAATAGATGCGAAAGCATGCACCGGCTGCGAAGACTGCCTGCCGTTGTGTCCGTTCGATGCCATTTCGATGAAAAAAGACGGCGAAAAGCCCGTTGCAGTCATCAACGGCACGCTTTGTAAAGGTTGCGGCATGTGCACGCCGGTATGTCCTACGGATGCCATTGATCTGATCGCATTCTCAAACGTAGAGATAATGGGAATGATAGATGCATTGATATGAAATCAGAAATTAGAAATTAGAAATTAGAAAACTCGACAATACAATCATAAACAGATATGGATGGAGTTGAAAAAGGGAAAACAGCAAAATACCTGCGTGATAAACAGGGCGTTCCCGAACATGTAAAAGAAAATTTGAAGGAATTTAACCGGATAAAAAAACAAATTACCGAAACATTGGGAGAAGATGAACTCACCGTTGCCCAGGTTTCCGAAAAAACAGGAATGTCCCGACCCGATACGCTTTATTATATGATGACGCTCGTAAAATACGGCGTTTTAAAAGTAGGGCAAATTGACGATATGGACGAGTATTTCACTTATAAACTGAACAAATAATGGCAACGATAAATCCCAAATTTGGAAAAAACCTCAAGAAATACGGAGGAGTAAATTTTAACGCGTGCTACAACTGCGGAAATTGTACGGCGGTTTGTTCGCTTGCCACACAGGATGTGTCGTTTCCCCGCGAATTGGTTCGCATGAGCGTTGTGGGTTTGGAAGATGAAATAAAAACATCGTTAAAGCCTTGGGAATGCTACTATTGCGGCGAATGCAGCACGCATTGTCCGCAGGACGCTAATCCGGGCGAATTGATGATGTCGTTGCGCCGCTGGCTCACAGCAAAATACGATTGGACGGGACTTTCGGGATTGTTCTATAAATACCTGCCAGCGTTTCTTACTGCCTTGGTACTGGTATTTGCGGGCGTATTGTTTTTCGCCAATTCGGTAAACTGGGAACTGGAAAGAATGCTTCATTACGGGCATTTATTCGAAATGGTGGCCATTGCAACCGTTTTTGTGGTAATTTTTATTCCAAACTTACTTAGGATGTGGTACTTCACGGTGATAAAAACGGGCACTAAAGCGCCGCTTAAGAACTATTTCACGGCGTTAGGCGATTTATTCGTGCACATGTTTACGCAGAAACGCGCCAAAGATTGTGAAGATAATCATTTCCGGTGGTTAGAGCACCTGATATTGGTAATAGCTTATCTATCGTTGTTGTTTACAACTGTGTTCTTAAATTGGTTCGGCACCGAAAATCTGTTCGTAATCATTCTCGGATATTTGGAAAGCGCCTTTATTTTTATCATCACGGTAGATTTTGTGAAAGACCGCATTCAGAAGAAAAAAGCACTGTCAAAGAAATCACAACCCTCTGACTGGTTCTTTGTTATCTGGCTGTTGTTGATGGGGCTGACAGCTTTCTGTGTGAGGCTCTTCATTGACCTGAACATACTGGAAACCAACAAATGGATGTATCTGTTTCATCTGATGGTGCTTGCACAGTGGGCGCTTCTTATTGTGCCTTTCGGCAAATGGACGCACTTTTTGTATCGCTCTTTCGCGATGTACTTTGCAAAACTAAAAACATTGTCAACAACAAAATAGAGTAGTGTTAATTTAGTGAATGATCGGTTGTTTTTAACCGAAAAAAAGGGAATCTTGTGATAAGATTCCCTTTTTGTTGTTAGGATAAAATATTTTTTTTATCAATTAATTTATTATTTTTGTGGCTCGAATTTTAAAATCTAAAGACACAAGATAATTCTTTCCTTAAAATGATTTTGACTATATCTGCGGGTTGGACACTCTTCATCGTAATTCTTCTGATAATCATGTTCTTTTTTGCTGAAAAATGGTTTCAGCACCGGGTTATTTCAAAAAAAGATGATCCTTTCATAAAAGTTAAGATTGAGAACTATTACCGGATGAAAATGGAATACCGAAAAAAAATCTACGAAACAACGGCTCAAAACGAAAAGGAACTGGATAAAGCCCATCCGGCCGATTATGCAAATGAATTTTTTATCGAATGTGTTTATACCCTTAATAATGAAGCAATTAGAACAGTAGAGGAGCTTCATTTCGGCGATGAGATTCGGTTACAATATTTTCCCGACGATACGTTTAACAAAAAAACCATCCGTGTTTTTTCGAATACCGTGCATATTGGTTACGTTAATGAATATCAGGCAGATAAAATATTACCTTACCTGAATGAGTGCGATTACAAAGCCTTTATTTTAATTGTGCATGAAAAATACAATTACAGCCACGCGGATAAACTCACGGCGAAAGGAAAAGTCTATTTTTCGCGAAAGAAACCCGAGGTACTGAATTAATCTAATGAGTAATTGTTGTGTAAAAAAAGAAAAAGCACTCACCGAAATTTCGATAAGTGCTTCACTTTCAAGTGGGCGTTGACGGATGGACAACGGACATTCCGGTTTTTCGGAATTCGAACCGCCGACCCTTCCAATGTGTTAGAGAGCTCTGAAGCAGTCAATCTCCTGCGATTAAATTTTCGATATATTTCCTGCTTTTTTGCGATTTGATGTATAGTTCGGCTTGGTAAGCTTCGGATTTAGTTGAAAAATCTTTGGCATAAACTATTTCCCAGGGGATACCTCGTTTGGTGTATATACTCCTGCCTGAATTATGTTTTTTTATTCTATCCTCTAAATTGCCTGTAGAACCCATGTAGTAGATATCTAACCGATGTGAATAAAGAATATAAACGTAGAACATAGTATAATCAAAAAAAAGTCGAACATATTTCTACATTCGACTTTTATCTTTTGTGGGCGTTGACGGATTCGAACCGCCGACCCTCTGCTTGTAAGGCAGATGCTCTGAACCAGCTGAGCTAAACGCCCTAATTTAGGAATCTGTATTTCAATGTTTTCTGTTCAGCGGAGCCGACCCCTCCGATGTATCGGAGTGCTCTGAACCAGCTGAGCTAAACGCCCGAAAAATGTTTTTCGTTAAATTTTGCCTCGCCAGGCAATTATTTTCTGAAAAAGTGATGCAAAGATATACTCTTTTTTCTTTGTTGCAAAAAAAAATCAAATATTTTTCCCAAAATTTTTGAGAAACTATATTTATGCCTATTTTTGTATCGTAAATGATATGGATTGAATAGAATTAGGAATACCATACCGGAAACTATGTATTAAAACCTGCGTTTTTTAGCGTAAACAAGGAAAGTGATTTCCCTGCTATTCATATTTAGGAGTCAAAAAGCATTTCACAGTTAACAACATGAAACTGAATGAACTTACAGCTATATCACCCGTTGATGGCCGGTATAGGGAAAAAACCAAGGAACTTGCATCTTTTTTTTCGGAATATGCACTGATAAAGTACCGTACACACGTTGAAATTGAATATTTCATCGCGCTGTGTGAAGCAGCGATACCTCCGTTGAACGAAATAAACAAGGATAAATTTCACGATTTACGAGACATCATCGGGACGTTTACCGAAACCGATGCCAACCGCGTAAAGGAGATAGAAAAAGTTACCAACCACGACGTGAAAGCCGTAGAATATTTTCTGAAAGAAAAGTTTGATGCCATCGGCCTTTCAACCTACAAGGAATTCATTCATTTCGGCCTCACATCGCAAGACATAAACAATACGGCTACGCCGTTGATGTGGAAGGATGCTTTACAATCGGTTTACGTTCCCGAACTGGAAAACCTTGCAGGGTTGCTCGACGCATTTGCCGATGAGTGGAAAGATATCCCCATGCTGGCGAAAACACACGGACAGCCGGCATCGCCCACCCGTTTGGGGAAAGAGATAAAGGTTTTTGCTTATCGTTTGCAGGGGCAGGTGGAAGTTTTGAAACATATTCCCGCAAAAGCGAAATTTGGCGGCGCTACAGGCAATTTCAACGCACATCACGTGGCTTATCCCCACATTGACTGGGTGGCCTTTGCAGACCGTTTTTTGTTCGAGAAACTGGATTTACGCCGTGAAATGTACACCACCCAAATATCGAATTACGATGCGATTGCCGCTTCCTTCGACGCATTGAAACGGATCAACACCATTCTCACCGATCTGTGTCGCGATATGTGGCAGTATATTTCGATGGAATATTTCAAACAAAAGATCAAAGAAGGCGAAGTCGGTTCGTCGGCAATGCCGCACAAAGTCAATCCCATTGATTTTGAGAATGCCGAAGGCAATCTGGGAATAGCGAACGCCATACTGGAACATCTGGCCGCAAAACTCCCAATATCGCGCCTCCAGCGCGACCTGACGGACTCCACCGTGATACGCAACATCGGCGTGCCGCTGGCTCACGGATTAATTGCCGTTAAAAGTACAACAAAAGGCCTCAATAAGTTGTTATTAAATCGTGAAGCAATTGATCGCGATTTGGAAAACAACTGGGCTGTTGTAGCCGAAGGTATTCAAACCATTCTTCGCAGAGAAGGATACCCGGAACCGTATGAGGCACTGAAAGTTCTAACGCGTAAAAATCAACATGTTACAAGAGAAAGTATCGCAGAATTTATTGATACGTTAAATGTAAAAGAGGAAATAAAAAAAGAATTGAAAGCTATTACTCCGAAGAATTATACCGGAATGTAAAGCGAAACTAAATCAATATTGAACAAAGATTAACAACAAAGAATGAAAAGGCATTGAACAGCAAACAGCTGTTTACATTGTTTTTAGGTTAAAAAATAACCGTGAGGTTTAAATAGATTAAGAATTAAAGTATTATTGAACAAAGATGACAATGAACAACGAAGAACCGCGCCCGAGACGAAGTTTTAACAGCGCGAACAATGAGAGACACGTTTCTTCTAACAGACCAAATTACAACAACGAGAGAAGAACACAATCGGAGAACCCCCATTACGGCAATTCTTCGGACAGGAATTACAATCAATCGTCCAACGACTATCGTCAGTGGAACGGTGAAGGAAACAGCATGAGCGAAGACGGCCAGCGTAAACGCCGTCCGCGCATCGGAGAACGGGTAGCTCCGGGCGGAAACCGGAATTATGCCGGTGGTGGAGGCCAGGCCAGGTACGGAAACCAAAACGGCCCGGGCGGGCAAAAAAAAGTACTTAAAAAGAAGAAAAAACCATTCAAGCAAATTAAGTACAAGGAAAATGCCGATCCGCATGCGCCCATCCGGTTGAACAAATATTTGGCCAACGCGGGTGTTTGTTCGCGTCGCGAAGCCGATGAGTTCATTCAGGCAGGCGTGGTGAAGGTAAACGGTGAAGTGATCACGGAATTGGGAACGAAAATTACGCGTGCCGATGAAGTGATGTTTCACGACCAACCCGTGCAACTCGAAAGCAAGGTATATGTGTTGCTCAACAAACCCAAAGGTTTTGTAACCACCACTGAAGACCCCGAAAACCGCAAAACGGTGATGGAATTGGTGAAAAGTGCGTGCCAGGAACGCATTTATCCGGTGGGACGCCTCGACAGAGCTACAACCGGCGTGCTATTGCTGACGAACGACGGCGATCTGGCTTCAAAATTAACACATCCGAAGTACGAAAAACGGAAAATTTACCAAGTGTGGCTGGATAAACCCGTGGAAATGGAACACATGCAGGCTATTGCCGACGGCATTGAGTTGGAAGACGGTGAAATCCATGCAGACGCTATCAGCTACGTGACTGAAGAAGACCTGTCGCAGGTGGGTATCGAAATCCATTCCGGCAGAAATCGCGTTGTGCGCCGTATTTTCGAAAAACTCGGCTATCGCGTCCTCAAGCTGGACAGGGTATATTTCGCCGGATTAACAAAAAAGAACCTTTCACGCGGAAAATGGCGCTATCTTTCAGAAAAAGAAGTGAATATGCTTCGCATGGGAGCGTTCGATTAACACCGCCTGCCACCACCTGAAGAAGGAAATAAGGGAGGTGAAGATTCTACATAAATAAAAATAAACGATCGCTGTTTCTGCTAAATTTTGCACGAAACAGTAAATACATTTATATATCAAAGTCCCCCTTTAGGGGATTAAGGATTTTATATGAAACGAACAAAAATAGCAGAAGCTTTACAGCTTAAAAATTTTGGAGAAGAAGTAAACATTAAAGGATGGGTGCGTACGCGCCGTGGAAATAAAAACGTAAGCTTTGTAGCGTTAAACGACGGTTCTACGATCAATAACATACAGATTGTTATTGATATAGCCAAATTTGGTGAAGAATATTTTAAGCCGATAACTACCGGCGCATGTCTCAGCGTAAACGGAACGCTGGTAGAGTCGCAAGGACAGGGACAATCAGTTGAAATTCAGGCCAAAGAAATTGAAATTTATGGTACTGCCGATCCTGCAACTTATCCGTTACAAAAGAAAGGACACTCACTTGAGTTTTTGCGCGAGATTGCACACCTGCGCCCGCGTACCAACACGTTTGGAGCAATTTACAGGATGCGGCACCACATGTCGTATGCCATTCACAAATATTTCAATGATAATGGGTTTTATTATTTTCACACGCCCATAATCACCGCGTCCGACGCGGAAGGAGCAGGTTCAATGTTCGAGGTATCTACTTTGAGTATGAATGATTTACCCCGAACCAAAGAAGGAAAAGTGGATTTTTCGCAGGATTTTTTCGGCCGACAAACCAACCTTACGGTATCGGGACAGCTTGAAGGCGAATTAGGCGCTATGGCGCTGGGATTGATCTACACGTTTGGCCCGACGTTTCGCGCCGAGAATTCCAATACACCCCGCCACCTGGCCGAGTTTTGGATGATTGAACCCGAGATGGCGTTTTACGATATCAAAGACAACATGGATTTGGCGGAAGATTTCCTGAAATACCTTATTCAATACGCCCTCGATAATTGTAAGGAAGATATTGAGTTTCTGGCAAAAATGTACGATAACGAACTGATCGACAGGCTCAATTTTGTGGTAAACAACAATTTTGTTCGTTTAACCTACACCGAAGGCGTGAAAATACTGAAGGAATCGGGTCAGAAATTTGAGTTTCCGGTAGATTGGGGAACCGACCTGCAATCGGAGCACGAGCGTTATTTGGTGGAAAAGCATTTCAAGCGTCCGGTTATCCTCACGGATTATCCCAAAGAAATCAAATCGTTTTACATGAAGCAAAACGATGACGGAAAAACCGTTCGTGCAATGGACGTACTGTTCCCGAAAATCGGGGAAATCATCGGCGGATCGGAACGTGAATCGGATTACGATAAGCTCATGAATCGTGTAAAAGAAACGGGCATGAATGCAGAACCGATATGGTGGTATCTGGAAACCCGAAAATTCGGTACAGCTCCACACGCCGGCTTCGGCCTCGGATTTGAACGTTTGATGCTTTTCGTTACCGGCATGACCAACATCCGCGATGTGATCCCGTTCCCGCGCACGCCGAACAATGCTGATTTTTAAAGATAAGTTTCAAGCAGATATATGCAAATCAAATACACAGATTGTCGCTGAAAATCTGTGTAATTTGCAAAAATAATCTGCGGTAATCTGCGAGAGAACAATAATAATGAATAATATACGTAACTTTTGCATCATAGCTCACATTGATCACGGGAAAAGCACATTGGCAGACCGTTTGCTCGAATTTACGCATACGCTGGACAGCAAGGACTTAAAAGATCAGGTGCTGGACAGCATGGATTTGGAGCGTGAACGCGGCATCACGATCAAAAGCCACGCCATTCAAATGGAGTACGAGCATCAGGGTGAGAAATATACCCTAAACCTCATTGACACTCCGGGACACGTGGATTTCTCTTACGAAGTTTCCCGTTCCATTGCAGCTTGTGAGGGTGCACTCTTGGTTGTGGATGCCGCTCAGGGTATTCAGGCGCAAACCATTTCCAACGTTTATATGGCTATCGAACACGATCTGGAAATTATTCCCATTCTCAATAAGATAGATCTGGACAGCGCATTGCCCGACGAAGTGGAAGATCAAATCGTACAATTATTGGGTTGCCCGCGTAGTGATGTCCTGCGCGCCAGCGGAAAAACGGGTCAGGGCGTGGAGGAAATTCTCAGCCGTATTATTGAAAAAGTTCCCGCTCCAACAGGCGATCCCGATGCGCCTTTGCAGGCGTTGATCTTCGACTCGGTTTTCAATCCGTTTCGGGGAATTATCGCTTATTTCAAGATCGTGAACGGCAGTATCGGCAGGGGAGATTTGGTGAAATTCGTCAATACCGGAAAAGAATACGATGCCGACGAAGTAGGCGTGCTCAAACTGGATATGGTGCCGAAAGAGCGTGTACAGTGCGGCAACGTGGGGTACATTATTTCCGGGATTAAAACCTCGAAAGAGGTAAAAGTGGGTGACACCATCACGCACGTGAAAAACCCGTGTAATAAAGCGATCGAAGGTTTCGAGGAAGTAAAACCGATGGTTTTCGCAGGAGTTTACCCCATTGACAGTGAGGATTTTGAAAATCTCCGCACCTCGCTCGAGAAACTGCAACTGAACGATGCTTCGCTTACGTTTCAACCGGAATCCTCGGTAGCCCTCGGCTTTGGTTTCCGATGCGGTTTCCTCGGTCTGCTTCACATGGAAATTGTTCAGGAACGCCTTGAACGCGAGTTTAATATGGACGTGATCACTACCGTTCCCAACGTATCGTATAAAGTATATGATAAAAAAGGTACGATGAAAGAGGTTCATAATCCGGCGGGGTTGCCCGACATTACGCTCATTGACTATATCGAGGAGCCGTTTATCCGTGCCTCCGTTATTACGAACACAACCTATATCGGCCCCATTATGACGCTTTGCCTCGGCAAACGGGGAATATTGATCAAGCAGGAATACATTCAGGGCGACAGGGTGGAAATCATCTACGATTTGCCTTTGGGAGAGATCGTTATTGACTTTTACGATAAGCTCAAAAGCATTTCCAAAGGCTACGCCTCGTTTGATTATCACATGCACGATTATCGTCCGTCAAAACTCGTAAAGTTGGATATTCTGCTGAACGGCGAATCGGTGGATGCGCTTTCGACGCTCACGCATGCCGATAATGCCCAGTCGTTCGGGCGCCGCATGTGCGAGAAGTTGAAAGAGCTAATCCCGCGCCAGCAATTCGACATTGCCATTCAGGCCGCCATCGGCGCGAAAATCATTGCACGAGAAACGGTGAAAGCCGTGCGCAAAGACGTTACCGCCAAGTGTTACGGCGGCGACATTTCCCGTAAAAGAAAATTGCTTGAAAAGCAAAAAGAAGGGAAAAAGCGCATGAAACAGGTGGGCAATGTGGAAGTACCGCAGAAAGCGTTTCTTGCGGTGCTGAAGCTGGACTAGTTTTGAGAAAGGGAGACTTGGAGAGTGGGTGAGTGGGAGACGATGGCTCCGCCTTCGTAATTTGGGAGACGATGGCTCTGCTTTCGTGTTGAGCAGTGCAAGATGTTGAATTATTGCACAAATGATAAGAAAAAGGAGTTTATCCGGTAACAGATTTAGAAAGAAAATCTATATTTGTATAGTAAATTTTTCTAACAGTAAATACAAATAAAATGAAAACAAAAGTCTTATTTTTTGCCTTGTTCCTTATCGGCAGTTTTTCTGCCGTGAAAGCGCAATACGTTGATCAAACACCGATTAGCGAACTGAACGCCGATTATATGAAGGTATGGTCTGACCTGGGGCCTGTGCTCAGCTCGAAAATAACCGTTGCCGTAGATTATGGACAAGGCGGCCGCAATCCGCAAATTACCGACGAACGCCGTCGTCCGATGACCTTCACCGGCATGATCGCCGTACTGAACATGATGAGCAAAAACGGTTTCGAGTTGGTTGAGATCATTCGTAGCGAAAAAGACGATCAGGAATATTACCTGCTGAGAAGAAAAAACAGCCGCACTTACGAGCAATCGGGTACGGTGGATTATATTGATGATAACATTCACCAACGTAACGTGCAATAAAATATTCTTCTGAAAAATATACTTGCAAAGAGCCTGAATTTCGGGCTCTTTTTTTATAGCACCCCAATGGGCCGCACGTTTTCACCCTGAACGCCTGTGATGTTGTCGCCTAAATCCTGACGTGCTTCATCGGCCATTTTCATTAATTTCTCTTTTATCGCAGGGTATTGCGAAATAACATTGTACCGTTCGCCGGGATCACGGCGAAGATCGTACAACAGCATTTCTTCCAACGGTTTAAACTCGTTCACTTCGCCCGGCTTGCCGTCCATTCCGGGAAGAAAACCTTCGTACGTCCTGTATTTGTGCGGAAGAATAAGCTTGAAGTTTCCATCGGAAACGGCTTCCAGATCGTTTTTCCTGTAATAGTAATAAAAAGATTTTCTGGGATTTGCATCTTCTTCCCGATACATGAGCGGCAACAAACTCACGCCGTCAATTTTGTGGTCGGGAAGCGGTGCGCCGGCGATCTCGGCAAGTGTGGGCAAAATATCTATTCCCGTAACGAGTCTGTTGCATACGCTTCCGGCTTCGATTTTTCCTTTCCACTGCATCAGGCACGGCACACGTTGTCCGCCTTCGAAAGTTGTTCCTTTGCCTTCGCGCAACCCGCCGGTGGAGCCGGCATGATTGCCGTAATTTATCCAGGGCCCGTTATCGGACGTTACAATAACCAGCGTGTTTTCTTCCAGGCCCAGTTCGCGAAGTTTGGCCGTAATTTGTCCGATACTCCAGTCTATTTCCATCATCACATCGCCGTAAAGTCCCTGCCGGCTTTTGCCTTTGAATTTATCGGAAACCGCGAGCGGAACATGCGGCATGGGATGCGCCAGATACACAAAAAACGGCTTTTTCTGATTCTTTTCGATGAACTGCAGAGCCCTGTTGGTAAAATCGGTTGTAAACCGGCTTTGATCGGGATTCAGTTCAACGGTTTTGGTTCCTTCGATTAACGGAAGCGGCGGAAATTTCATGGTGGGATGGTTGGGCCACATGTCGTTGGAGTAGGGGATTCCGTAATATTCATCGAACCCGTGGTTAACGGGCAGAAACTGCGGAAGATGCCCCAAATGCCATTTGCCGTAGGCAGCCGAGGTATAGCCTTTTTGCTTCAGCACATCGGCAATGGTTTTCTCTTGTTTGCTGATGCCGGTTTTGGCATCGGGGCCGGGCGCGCCGCTAAAGCCGATTCGGTTGGGATAACAGCCCGTTAACAACCCCGCGCGCGAAGCGCCGCTGACGGCCTGTGGCGAATAATAATGGGTGAAAAACATGCCGTCTTTCGCCATTTTGTCGAGGTTCTGTGTTTTGTAGTTGATGGCGCCGGTAAAATCCAGATCGCCATAACCCATATCGTCCATCAAAATAACGACAAAATTGGTGTGTTGTTGCGCCAGAACGGGTATTGGAGCCAATATTCCGAGAGATAACAACAGGTTTGTTTTCTGTTTCATGTGATGTGAGGATTTATTTTTTGCAAAATAACATAAAATACCGGATTTTGCATTTAAATCTTCAATTTTAACGCAAAAAAGCACGCCGTATCACACGGAATGCCTTTTAATCCAAAATAATAAATAAAAAGTAGAGAGTTCGGTAAGGATCAATTTGAAAAGACCAATAACGGTGTTATGTTACATAAATACAACTTTTGTGGGATTCAGTCCCACGGCTTTCAATGTATATTTCAGCTTGCCGTTTTTATCGAAGCAATGTACGTTTCCGGGGTTGGTGTAATCGGTTTCCGTGAGGAAAACATCGCCCGAAAACCCATCTACCGATACGCTGTACGGTGTGGCTATTTTTGTTCCGCCGGCGATAAAGTTCTCGATGGCAACTTTTTCGTTCAGGCAGTCGTAAACGGTAACGAGGCTTTGTGTGTAGTCGTCAATGATAATATAAGCTTTGTTATCCACATACGTGAGTTTTGCAGGATGGATGTTTTCAATGGTTTCAACTTTTCCCGTGGAAACGTTTATTTTCTTGAACGTTGCCTCCACTGTCTTTGTCCAACCTTCCCAGATAGGGCTTGTAGCAACATAGATATCGCCTTGTGAATCGGCAAAAACATGGACGGGGTTCTTCCCGACTTCAATTTTCTTTTCTTCTTTAAAACTGTTTATATCAATAACGGAGACGGTAGTATCGTAATTGCCGGTTGCGTAGTCCAGTCCGCCGGAGTTTGCCACATAAATTTTGTTGTTTTTGATGCAGATCCCTTCGGGATCGCGGCCTACAGTTGCCGATCCATCAATGGCGAGCGATATCGTGTCGATGCGGGTTACCGTATCGTCAAAAGAAGTTACATACACTTTTCCGCCGTAGGCTGCGATATGCCGTGGTTGTTTGCTTTTTCCGTCGGTTGTTTTCATTAGTATTTGTTTAAGTGATTTTCCGTTTTGGCCGTCAATTACTTCCACCGTGCTTGAAACGTTCACCACAACATAAATTTTTGAACCATAGCGGAGCACATCATTCGCGGTATCGCCCAATCCGCGTTGGTTAACACTCAGAAAATAATTATTGTCCATTGTTCCCGACTTCAAGTCGTATAA
>JAQVEB010000319.1 GCA_028698105.1 Petrimonas sp.
GTGATGCCTTTCTCCATGGAGATAGACCAGACGTTTGTGGCGGCCATTCTTACCGTGGTGGGATACTCTATTAACGATAAAGTGGTGGTGTTCGACCGTGTACGCGAATACATGCATCTATACCCGAAACGCGGCCTCCGCGCTTTGTTTAACGATTCTATGAACGCTACACTGGCGCGTACCATCAACACCGGTTTAAGTACGATTTTAGTAATCATCTGTATCCTGTTCCTGGGTGGTGACGCCGTTCGGAGTTTCGTATTTGCCATGCTCATCGGTATTGTTGTGGGTACGATAACCAGTTTGTTCGTGGCTGCTCCTGTAGCATATAAACTGATGCTGGGACAACGCGGGAAAACAACTTCAGAAGAAAAGTAACATAAAAACAATCCAATATTGATAAACGGGCGGATGATTTATCGGCTCGTTTTTTTTAAGTGAAATGAAGTCCGGGGTACCGGAAACAGAATACCGATAATAAAAATACGGAAAACGGTTTGCCGTTTTCCGTATTTTTTATAATTTTGCAGCGCCAAACGCCACAATAGCTCAGTTGGTAGAGTAACGCATTCGTAACGCGTCGGTCGCGAGTTCAAGTCTCGCTTGTGGCTCAAATTAAAAGGGTTTAGCGAAATACCGCCAAACCCTTTGCGCGTTTATAGAATTGGTCTCACGAAACACACGTTGAATAAAAGAGCTGTGCTATTTCCAACATGAGGCGCAAACACATTCTTCATCTTTTCTTACAGTTCAGCAATGGGCGCTCATTGTCCGTGTTTTCTTTCAGAACTGCACGCGCATTGAAAACACTACGTTGCGCCCCGGATTAAACATGTCCACTTCTTTTAACAGGGATAAATGATCAACATATTTTTTATCGAACAAATTATTTACCCCGATGCTTGCCGAAAGCGGCGTTTTTCCCGCAAACAGCGTTGCGCCCGCACCCAAATCTACCAACGTATAGCCAGGCGTTGCCGTTTCCTGAGGGGCCGTACGGTTTTGACTGAACGCTACTTCGGTGGATGCCGACAAAAAGGCTTTCTTGAGGAAAGACAGCGATTTTTTCTCGGCCCTGGCTTCCGTACGCCATTTATGCGCGGGAATGAACGGAAGGTTGGTTTTGTTATCTTGTTTTCCCAGGACATACGAAAAAGTAGTCTGAAAATGCAGCCACGGAACATTCAAGGGGTGTATGTGCAAGCCGGTTTCGGCACCGTACAAACGGGCGTGATCCTGCCTGTATTTGTAAACAGGAATATCCTGTGTGGTTTTTTCGCCCGTGGGCGCAATAAAAATATAGTTACGGATGTAATTATAAAAAGCGGCCGCATCGAGCGTAAAATTTTCTTTATGCCAGTGTAGGCTAACATCGGCTTCGTAGGCATTTTCGGGCTTTAAGCTCACATCGCCCACTTCATAAATTTCTTCGTGCTGTCCGTTGGATGTAAGCTCGGCCAGATTGGGTGTGCGGTAGGCCGCCGCAAGATTGGCCCTGAGCAACAGCGCTTCGTTCACGGTAAAGGTGGCGCCCAGCGAGCCGCTTATGCTTCCGTAAGTTTTGCTCAAAGCCGGACGATATGCCTCTTGCTTCTCCTCGCCTACCTTTTGCGTGGACAAGTGTTTGTAGACGTAACGCAACCCGCCCTGCAGTTTTATTTTTCCGGCAAGCGTGCGCTGCAACAAGGTAAACAGCGAATAATTACCGATGGAAGCGTTAGGCAACAGTTTGGTCTCCCGGTCGTGAAGGTTTGTGTTTTGCTGGTTCATTCCCTGAAATCCGATGATGTATTCCGAGTTAAGATCGCTCGGCAAATACAGGCGCGATTCGTAGGTGAGCGTTCCCAACCGCATCTGCACTTCGTATTGGTTTTTTTCGCCCAAATGAGCAAGTTCCGTGCTCTGGTAAGCACCGTTTACTTCGAGTTTTATATTATTTATGTAAACCACGTTCCTGGACGAAAGCAAATGATTGTTGAGCTTTTGATAAAAAATATCGGGTTTCCGCCCTCGTTTGTTCAATTCTTCCATCGCATGTTCCTCCACCAGTCCGATATTGTGCCGGTTGTAATCGTAAAATAGATGAAAGAGTCCTTTTTGGCCCGTATGTCCGGCATTTAACTTCAGGGAATATTCGTTAAAACGCGTATTGGGGACAAATTGACCGCCTCCTTGCAAATAATCGGCGTGCGATTTATGACCAAAACGTATGCCTCCAAAAAAATTTTTCGACACGCCTTTTACGCCGACGTTGTTGGATATACCCATGGAGTTTGAAAACAACTGAAGGTTATAGTCGCCCATCCATGTATCTACCGGGGCCGGTTTCTCCGGGATGAAATTAACGACTCCGCCAATGGCGTCCGACCCATATAACAGCGATGCCGGGCCTTTGATCACTTCCACGTTTTCAATCCCGAACTCGTCCAACCCCAATGGATGATGGCTGGAGTACTGATAGTTCTCTATTCTCACGCCGTTATTGAGCGTAAGCACATCGTTCATTGAAAGCCCGCGGATAACGGGTTTCGTTACGCCGCTACCCTTGGAGATCATGTCCACCCCCGGCAGTTGTGCGATCAGTTCCATTACATTTGGCGTTGTTTTCTGTTCGGGAAGATTCATTTTCAGCACATCTATCTTCACCGCGTTTTCATGCTGGGTTGAGTTGTAACCACCGGATACCACCACCTCCTCAGCCTGAAGCATGGTTTCCTGTAAGATCACATTCAGGGTGTTATTCCCATCGTTCAAATAAATGGTTTTTACCTGAGAAGCATAGCCCATATACGAGTACTGCACTTTTGTTTTGCCTTTGGGCAGGTTGTTGAGAAGATAGGCGCCGGTTTCATCCGAAACGGTGCCTTTATTGGTTTCGTTAATATAGATGGTTGCTCCGGGCAATGGACGGCCATTTTCATCGGCCACCATACCCGATAAGATGCTTTGGGCATACATGCCTGCCAAAGTGCACAGCATGATACCAATGAGAAATATTTTTTTCATTGATTTTTTTATTACGTGTTTGTTTGAAAACCAATAAAAATATTGGTTTCGGAAATTTTACTAATGAGCATAAATAAATGTGTATAGGTAGCACACATGTACTCAGGCAGCAGGGGGAGCACGTAATAAGAAGCTGTATTCAGAAGACTTGCCGTAATAAAATGTATGATAACTATCCCGGTAATTATCAGTTACCCGCGGAATAATTTTGCTCGTTTCCTGATGGCTATGTTCTGTATAAAAAGAAAAATGGAAACTACAAACAGGACATTTATCGTGATGTTGGTGAAAGTGTTTTTCGTGTTTGGCATGACATACCGGTTCATCATGGTGATGTTCCAGTTTCACTACGGTTGGAAACAGGAAAATGACGATAAAAAAAACGGCGGTGATTTTTTTGTAAATAACTTTCACTTGAACGAAAAAAGAATGTTCTCTGTTTTGTTCGGGCAAAGGTAGTAAAATTCGTAAGCTTTATCAAAGAAAGGAAA
>JAQVEB010000320.1 GCA_028698105.1 Petrimonas sp.
GTTATCGGTTCCCCCTGAAACAACATTATATCCCTTATCCATGAAGGCTTGTGCCATAGCTGCCGCATTCTTTTTCACCTGCAACTGGTAATCCTTAAAGGAATCGTCCAGCGCTTCACCAAAGGCCACTGCTTTGGCGGCAATAATATGTTCCAACGGACCGCCCTGCGTGCCGGGGAAAACAGCAGAATCCAAAAGAGCCGACATCATTTTCACCTCTCCTCTGGGTGTGGTGATTCCCCAGGGATTTTCAAAATCTTTTCCCATCAAAATCACACCGCCACGAGGACCACGAAGCGTTTTATGTGTGGTGGAAGTGACGATGTGTGCATGCTTGAGCGGATTTTCGAGCAAGCCGGCAGCAATAAGCCCGGCAGGATGAGCCATATCCACCATAAAAATAGCTCCGATTTCATCGGCAACCTTCCGGATACGGGCATAATCCCATTCACGCGAATAAGCCGATGCCCCGCCGATGATCAATTTGGGACGTTCTTTGCGGGCAACAGCCTCCAACTCATCGTAATCAATCAGCTGATCCTCACGACGCACGGTATACTCCAACGGTTGAAAAAGCATGCCGGAAAAATTTACCGGCGATCCGTGCGAAAGGTGTCCGCCATGAGACAAGCTCAACCCGAGAAATTTATCGCCCGGGTTCAGACAGGCCAGAAATACGGCCATATTGGCTTGAGCTCCCGAATGGGGCTGAACGTTTACCCACTCGGCATCAAATAATTTTTTCAATCGGTCAATGGCAAGCTGCTCCGTCATATCCACAAACTCACAACCGCCGTAATATCTTTTGCCGGGATAACCTTCGGCATATTTATTGGTCATCACCGACCCCATCGCTTCCATCACCTGGTCGCTTACAAAATTTTCGGAGGCAATCAGTTCAATACCTCTCAACTGACGCTGTTTTTCTTTTTCGATAATCTCGAAAACCAACGAATCTCTCTTCATCTTGTATGTTTATTTAATGAAATGCAAAAATACAGAAGTTTGTCGAGAAATAGGATGAATTTAGATTTTTTGCACACCCTATTTTTTATTTTCGGCATTGTTTCCCTTTTCCGGTAGATCGGGACGCAACCGCTTTGTACGCTCCACAGCCTGTTCCATGCGCCATTCGGCAATTTTCCTTTCATGACCCGAAAGAAGTATGTCGGGTACTTTCCATCCTTTATATTCTGCCGGACGAGTATAAACCGGCGGAGCAAGTAGATGATCTTGAAACGAATCGGACAAGGCCGATTGTTCATCGCCAAGCACACCCGGTATAACCCGCACAACGGCATCGGTAATCATGGCCGCTACCAATTCGCCGCCGGTGAGTACAAAATCGCCAATGGATATTTCCCGCGTTATCAAATGCTCGCGCACCCGATAATCGACACCTTTGTAATGACCGCAAAGGATAATGATGTTCTGCATCAACGACAATTCGTTGGCTATCCGCTGGGTAAACGGTTCGCCATCGGGAGAGGTATAAATCACTTCATCGTAATGACGCTGCGACTTCAGCTGCGAAATTGCTCGATCGATCGGCTCAATCTGCAAAACCATCCCGGCCTCGCCGCCAAAAGGATAATCGTCCACGCGACGATGCTTATCGGTGGAATAGTCGCGAAGATTGTGTACGACTATTTCAACCAACCCTTTATCCTGAGCACGTTTCAAGATGGAACAATTCAATGCTCCATCGATAATTTCGGGCAAAACCGTAATGATGTCTATCCGCATGTTGTGATGCCTTTGGAGTAATTTTCTCACAAAAATACGCATTTTTACCGTAATTTTCTGCAAGAAAAAAGTGCAGACATCAATTTCCGCTTTCGGTTGTTCCTGTACTGCCACCTGTTGTAGACTGAGAACCACTGTCTCCGGCTTTCAAATCATCGTTGCTGATGGTACGTTGCACTTTCTTGATGGAAGTTTTCAAATCGCCAAAGCGATACGTTACACTCAAACGAAGCGAACGCATGGGTTGCATAAACGTACTTTCCTGCATAAAACCCTTGCCTTTGGTTTTTGAATTAAATTCAACAAACTCGGCAAAAGGATTGCTTGCAGAAAGATTGACATCGAGCTTTTTATTAAGGAAACTCTTCATCACATTGAACGAGTAAAAATACATTGCTGATTGTGAGGTTTGCAATTGAACTCTTCCACTAAAAATGCCTCCATTGAATCCCAAGCGGAAATCCTGTGGTAAAGTCAACATCAATCCACCAAATCCCTGCCCCGAAAAACCGTGATTTTTTAATTGATTGCCATTGTTACTCCGAATATCGGTGTAGCTGACATTGGCATTGGTATACAAACGAATTTTCTGTAACGGCGTCCAACTGGCATACAGGTTCAGGCCGATATGCTGATTCTTTCCTATATTGTCATACGTATTATGGGTTATGCCCTCTTCTATGAAACTATAGGATGCAATGGCATTTTTAGTAAAAGAATAGTTGAGCGATGCGTTGAGGTTCACTTTTTGAGAAAATGAACCAAAATTGATATTGAAATTATGACTTTGTTCTGCATCCAGTTTGGGATTCCCGTAACTAATGTTCGTCGGATTGAGGTCGTTAACATAAGGATTGAGGTACCAAATACCCGGGCGCGAGATACGCATGTTATACCCCACTCTGAGGGTTTGGGTCATCCCGAGCTGATAGGAAAAGGTGAACGACGGCACCAGATCGAAAAAGTGGGTTTGGATGGTAGTATCGTTTGCACTCATGAAATGAATATCTTGATCGGTATATTCTCCACGCAAACCCGCTTTTACGCCAATTTTTCCGGTTTTAAAGCTGTAACCTGCATACCCCGAAACAATATTCTGATCATGGTCGAGATCATTCTTACGCGATAAATCCACTTTCCAAGTATTGTCCGTTACATCAAAATACGTGTTATCGCTCTCACTCGTATTTTTTCTGAAAATATATTTCAACCCTGCTTCAACGTTATGTTTATTCGTAAGCGGATTCACATAATCGATTTGTCCGGTATGTTCCTTTCCTCCGGCATCGTTTATGCTCTTACGGCGATAGCCTTCAGGATAAAAATAATCACCTGTCACATCCGTAAAACGACTTTCATATTCGCCGTCGTTCGGGTTTTGTTGAAAACGATACGAAAGCGTCAACATCTCCCCTTCTTTTTTAAAATTCCGCTGATAATCGGCCGACAATTCGGTGCCTCCATATTCCTGTTCGGAAAATGAATGAGCACGATAACTGTAATTTTGAGCCCCTTCTGACAGTGCATTTTGCAAACCCGTGGAAGAGAAATCTCCTCCGAAACGCGATACCGATAAATTGAACAAATTCAACGTATCGGGCTCGTAACTCAATGCACTGCTGAAAAATAAGCCGCCGCCTTTACTTTTATCGGTACCGTCCTGGGTAAGTATATTCTCCGGACTAAGCGCAAAATCTTCCCGCATGTAGGTCGATTCCGATTCCGGTGTGCTGTGATGAT